>NZ_JBFAOU010000146.1:0-20810 GCF_040675365.1 Catellatospora sp. NPDC049609
AGGTCCTGCCCGCCTACGACAGCGGCGACCACATCCACCCCAACGACACCGGCGCACAGGCACTGGCCGCGGCCGTCCCGCTGTGGCTGCTCTGATCGCATGACGCCCCGCACCCTCCCGGACCTGCTGGCCGCCCTCGCCGCGGCGCGACCCGAACATGTGGCGCTGCGGCCGGCGACCGGCCCCGCCGAGGGTGCGGGGCTCACCGCCCGCGACTGGCACGCGCGAGCCGTCTCGGCCGGGCACGGCCTGCTCGGCAAGGGCGTCGCGCCCGGCGACCGGGTCGCGCTGGTGTACGACGGGGACCGCTGGCTCGACTACGCGGTCGCGTACGCGGCGGTCACCGGGATCGGCGCGGTCGCGGTGCCGGTCGGCGCGAAGCTGCCCGCGGCGCGCGTCGCCGAACTGCTGGCGCACAGCGGCGCGGCGGCCGTGGTCGGCGGGGGCGGCTGGGCACTGTCCGAGCTGGACAGCGGTGCCGACGCGCCACTGCCCGCCGTCGAGCCCGGCCGCCCGGCGCAGATCGTCTACACCTCGGGCACCACCGGCACCCCCAAGGGCGTAACCGCGAGCCATGCCAGCCTGACCTTCGGGCTGGACCCGGCCCGGCCGCCGCTGGCCCACTCGCGCCACGCGCTGCACGCGTTCCCGCTGGGCACCAACGCCGCGCAGACCATGCTGGTCACCGCCCTGGTCGCCCGGCCCACCATGGTCGTGCTGCCCGCCTTCGACCCGCGGGCGTACGCCGACACCGCGCGCACGCTACGCGCGGGCACCCTGTTCCTGGTGCCCGCGATGGCGAGCGCGCTGCTGGAGGCGGGTGTCCTCGACGGGCTCGACGACGTGCAGCTCGTCTCGTGCACCGCCGCCGCGCTGCCGCCCGCGCTGGGCCGGGCGCTCGCCGGGGCGCTGCCCGAGGCGGTCGTCGTCAACAACTACACCTCCACCGAGGCCGCCCCGGCGTACACCAGCATGGTCTTCGATCCCGACCGGCCCGACTCGGTGGGACGGCCCGAGGGCGGGGCGGACCTGCGCATCCTCACCGGTGACGGCGCGCTCGCCGGGCCGGGCGAGGTCGGCGAGGTGTGGCTGTACGCGGGCGACGCGGCCCGCGCCTACCACGGCGACGCGGCGGCGAGCGCGGCCGTGTTCCGCGACGGCTGGGTGCGCATGGGCGACCTCGGCCGCCGCGACGCCGACGGCTACCTCTACCTCGTCGACCGGGAGTCCGATCTGGTCAACGCCGGGGCGCACCGGGTGTCCACGCTGCGCGTCGAGGCCGCCCTGCACGAGCACCCGCAGGTGGTCGCCGCCGCGGTGCTGGGCCTGCCGCACCCCGTGATGGGCGCGACGGTGGCCGCCGCGGTGGTGCTGCGCGACCCGTCCGCGCTGGCCGGGCTGCGGCCGTTCCTCGCCGACCGGCTGGCCGCGTACGAGCTGCCCACCCGGCTGATCACAGTGGACGACCTGCCCCGCAACGACGGCGGCAAGGTGGTCAAGGGAGCGCTGCGGGCGCTGTTCGAGCAGGCCCCGGCCCGGGTCGCGCCGCGCGCCGGGGCGGAGACCGCGCTGGCCGCGCTGTGGCGGGAGGCGCTGCGGGTGCCCGAGGTCGGCGCGGGCGACGACTTCTTCGCCCTCGGCGGCGACTCGATGCGGGCCACCCGCCTGGCCGCCGCCGCGTCGGAGCGCTTCGGCACCGCGGTCCCGGTGTCGCTGATCTTCGAAGCCCCCGTGCTCGCCGCGCAGGCCGCCCGCATCGCGGCCGCCGCCGAACCGGCCGCAGCTGACCTGGCCGCAGCTGACCTGGCCGCCGTCGACCTCGCTGCGGCCGGCCTCGCCGCAACCGACTTCGCTCCGACCGACCTCGCCACAGCCGACCTCGCCACAGCCGACCTCGCCACGGCCGCCGACCTCCCCGGCACCGGGCGGGCCGACGCCGAGCGCGGGGACGCGGTGCCGTTGAGTTCGACGCAGGAGAGCATGCTCGCCTGGATGTGGGCCACGGGCGAGCCGCGCGACGTGGGGCCGATCAGCGTCGGCATCCGGGTGCGCGACGAGCTGGATCCCGAGCTGCTGGAACGGGCGCTGGCCGAGGTGGTCCGGCGGCACGAGGCACTGCGGACGGTGTTCGACCGGGACTCCTCCGGCACGGACCGGGCGCGGGTGCTGGCCGACTGCCCGCCCGTGGTGACGGCGGAGCCGGCACGCGATCTCGACCACGCGGGCGAGCTGTGCCGCGCGGACCGGGAACTGCGGTTCGACACGACCCGGGGCCCGCTGGTGCGGGCGATGGTGGCGAGCCTCGCCCCCGACGACCACGTGCTCGGGCTGGCCGTGCACCACCTGGTCTGCGACGGCGCCTCGATGGGCGTGCTGCTGCGCGAGCTGGGCCTGGCGTACGCGGCGCTGCGCGGCGGGCACCCGCTGCCGCCGCCCCCGCCGGTGACGGCGCTGCGGGACTTCGTCGCACACGCCCGTGCGCAGTGGCCGCGCACGCTGCCGCACTGGCGGCGGGTGCTCGACGGGGCACCGGCCGGCCTGGTGCCGTTCCGGGGCCGGCAGGTCGCGACCCGGCTGCGCAGCGCGCAGCGGCAGGTGCCGCTGCCCGCCGGGCTCGGCGACGGGCTGCGCCGGGCCGCGGCCGCGCACGGGGCGACGCCGTTCATGCTGATCGCGGCGTGCTGGGCGGCGGCACTGGCCGAACGCACCGGCACGCACGACATCGTGCTCATGTCGCCCGTGCCCGGCCGCACCCGGCCCGGCAGCGAGACGCTGGTCGGCTGCCTGAGCCAGTCGCTGCTGCTGCGCGTCGACACCTCCGGCGAGCCGGGCCCGGCCGGGCTGCTCGCTCGCACCCGGGGCGTGGTGCTGGACGCGCTGGACCACCAGCACCACCCGTTCGTCGAGTTCTACCTGCGGCACCCCGGAGCCGCGTGGCTGCGGGTGGAGAGCTGGGGCGGCCAGGCGCACCTGCCGGGGCTGGAGTCGGAGGCGTTCGACCTGCCCCGGGCGCTGGACGCGGACTGGCCCACCCCCGGCGGCGAGCCCGACCTCCAGGCACCGGAACTCGCCGTCGTCGAGCAGCCCGACGGCGCGCTCGTCGCGCACCTGCTCTTCAACCATCACGCGTTCGCGCCGTCCACGGTGGACGAGCTCGCCGGGCGGGTCGCCGCGCTGCTGGGCGACGCCGTACGCGAGCTCGCCCCCGCCACACCGCAGGAGGAGCATCGATGAGCACCGCCACCCCCGCCCAGCACGGCATGTGGCTGACCGAGCACCTGGGCCTGGCCGGTACGGCGTACCACATGCCGCTGCCCGTGTGGCTGGACGGCCCGCTGGACGTCGCCCGGCTCGCCGGGGCGTGCGCGGCGGTGGTGGCCCGCCACCCGGTGCTGGGCACGGCGTTCGCCGAGGTCGACGGCGAGCTGCGGCCGGTGCCCGCGGCGTCGGCGCCCACGCTGGTGGTGTGCGACGCCCCGGGGGACCGCACGGCGTTCCTGCGGGAGCGGACGCTCGCGCCGTTCGACCTGGCGGCGGGTCCGCTGGTCCGGATCGAGCTGCTGCCCGCCGGGCCGGGGCGGCACCTGCTGCTGATCGTCGCGCACCACCTGGTGTTCGACGGGGAGTCCAAGGAGATCCTGCTCGCCGACCTGGCCGCCGAGTACTCCGGAGTGGACCTGCCTCCGCTCGGGGACGCCGCGCCGCCGGTGCATCCGGTGCAGGCGGCGGTGGCCCACTGGTCGGCGGCGTACGTCCCCGCGGCCGAGCCCGGTCTGCCCGGCCTGCGCGGGCGCACCGGCGCGGCCGCGAGTCCCGGGGTCGTGGTGCCGCTGGACCTCGCCGCCGAGCCGGTGCGGGCCACCGCGCGGGCGCTCGCCGCGACCGTGTTCGAGGTGGTGCTGGCCGGGCTGCTCACCCTGCTGGACCGGTACGGCGATCCGTCGCCCGTGGTCGGCGTCGACCTCGGCACGCGCGCGGTGTCCGAGCACGACCGGATCGGGCTGTACGTCAACGAGCTGCCGATCGGTGTGCCCGGCACGTCCGCCGGCGACGGGGTGACGGCGCGGCAGCGGGTCGCCGAGGTGCGGCGGCGGCTGCGGGAGACGTACCCGGTGCGCGCGGTGCCGCTGTCGCGGGCCGTGTCCGGGCTGTCGCCACGGGCCGCGCTCACCCCGGTGTCGATCAGCTACCGCCGCCGCGCCCGGCCGGAGCCGGTCTTCGCCGGGCTCACCGCGCGGGTGGAGTGGACCGCGCACCACCACGCCGCTCGCAACGCCCTGCACGTGCAGGTGCTCGACGACCCGGCGGCGCGGGAGCTGCCGGTGCTGCTGCACCTCGACCCCGCGCGGCTCGACCCCGCCGACGCCGCGCGGCTCGGCGGGCACCTGCGCGCGCTGCTCGCCGGGTTCGCGGCCGACCCGGACGCACCCCTGCACCGGCTCGACCTGCTCGGCCCGGACGAGCGGCGGCTGCTGACCGCCTGGAACGACACCGCCCGCCCGATCCCCGGGCCGCGGACCCTGCACGAGCTGGTGGGCGCGACCATCACCGCGCGGCCGGACGCCGTGGCCGTGGTCGCCGCCGACAGTGCGATGACGTACGCGCAGCTCGACGCGGAGGCGGACGCGGTCGCGCGGGCGCTCGCCGCGCGCGGCGTGGGCCCGGGGGACCTGGTCGCGGTGTGCCTGCCGCGCACCTCGCGCCTGATCCCGGCGCTGCTCGGCGTGCTGCGCACCGGTGCGGCGTACCTGCCGCTGGACCCCGAGCACCCGCCCGCGCGCCGCGCCGAGCTGCTCGCCGACGCCCGGCCGGCCGTGCTGCTGGTGCCGGACGGCGAGGGGGCGACGGTGCCGACCGACGTCACCGGGTTCTACGGGGTGGCCATGCCCGGTCGGCTTGCGCCGGGTCTGGCGTACGTGATCTACACGTCGGGCTCGACCGGGCGGCCGAAGGGCGTGCTGGTCGAGCACCGGGGGGTCGTGAACCTGCTGCACGCGCTGGGCGAGGTGCTGCCGACCGGGCCGGGCGACGCGTGGCTCGCGGTGGCGTCGGCCGCGTTCGACATGTCGGTGCCGGAGCTGTGGCTGCCGCTGGCCACCGGCGGGACCGTGGTGCTGGCCACCCGGGAGCAGGCACTCGACGGCGAGCTGCTGCTCAAGCTGCTGCGCACCACCGGCGTCACGCACGCCCACCTCACCCCGTCGACGTGGCGGCGGCTGCTCGACGCGGGCTTCGACGAGCCGGACGTGGTGGCGGTCGCCGGGGCCGAAGCGCTGCCCGAGCCGGTCGCCGCACTGCTGCGGGCGCGGGCGAAGCGGCTGGTCAACCTGTACGGCCCGACCGAGACCACGGTCTGGTCCACCTGCGCCGACCTGACCGGCGACGGACCCGTCACCATCGGTCGCCCGCTGGCCAACACGACCGCGTACGTGCTGGACGCGGCGCTGCGGCCGGTGCCGCCGGGCGTGCTCGGCGAGCTGTGCCTGGGCGGTGCCGGGGTGGCCCGCGGCTACCTGAACCGGCCGGAGCTGACCGCCTCGCGGTTCGTGGACACGCCCCTGGGACGCCTCTACCGCACCGGCGACCGGGTGCGGCAGGCGGCGGACGGTTCGCTGGAGTTCCACGGACGCAGCGACGACCAGGTGAAACTGCGCGGGTACCGGGTCGAGCCGGGGGAGGTCGAAGCGCACCTGCGGGCGGCGGAGTCCGTCGTGGACGCGGCGGTCACCGTGTCGCCGTCCGGCGAGGAGCTGGTGGCGTACGTCGTCGGCACGCCCGACGCGGCCCGGCTGCGCGAGCACCTGGCCGCCGCGCTGCCCGCGCACCTGGTGCCGTCGTCGTTCACGCTGGTCGAGCAGCTGCCGCGCAACGCCAACGGCAAGCTCGACCGGGCCGCGCTGGCCGCCCTGACCGGCACGCCGCTCACCCCGCAGGCGCAGGAGCGGCCGTACACGGGCCTGGCGCTGCAGGTGTACGAGATCTGGCGGGAGGTGCTCGGCCACGGCGAGATCGGGCCGGACGACGACCTGTTCGACCTCGGCGGGCACTCGCTCACCGTCACGAAGATCGCCGCCCGGATGCGCCGCCGCCTCGACGTGGACCTGCCGCTGCACGTCTTCTTCGACACCCCGACCATCAACGGCGTCGTCGCGGCCGCGGCCCGCTGACGCCGACCGGGAGCTCCGTGCGCGCCGCGGCGACAGCGTGCACGGAGCTCCGATCACCGGAAGAGCCGCCGCGTCACGGGGTGTACGGCGTGTCGGTGTGGGAGAGCTCGGTGAGGGTGGTGCCGCTGACGCCGTACACGGCGGTGCGCCGGACGCTGACTGCGGCCGAGCCGGCGTCGTCGGGGCGGGTCAGGTAGACCACGGTCAGCTTGTGGCCGGCGATGCTGACCGACTCGATCGGGTCGCGGTCGTCGAGCACGAAGTGGACGGTGCACTGTGCCCGGTCGCCCGGCTTGACGCAGAGCATGACGCCCCACCAGCGGCCGGTGGTGTCGACGAGGCTGCTCATGATGGTGCCGACGGTGACCTTACCGATCTTCCCGCCCAGGTCACCGGTGGTGCACGCCTCCTGCACGGCCAGCACCAGGCCGTCCTCGCCGCCGAAGATGCCCTCGGTCAGGGGCGCGCCGTCCGCGCCGAAGGCGCCGTAGGGGTCGATGCTGCCGCGTACCATCGCGTCCTTGACCTGGGCGCAGGTCGGGACCTTGTTGACCGGCGCCTGGGGGATCGGTGACGCGGCGGCCGGCGAGGCGGCGGCCGACGGCGGCGCGGCGGACGGGCTGAGCTCGGTGACCGCGCTCGGCGCGGCGGACGGCGTGCCGGAGTCCTTGCACGCGGCCAGCGGGCCGGCGAGGGCGGCCACCGCGACCAGCGCGAGCGCGGTGCGGCGGAGGCGGTGCGGCATGTGAGGTTCCTTCGTGACGGTGGTACGGCCGGGGCCACTGCACGATAGGGGCGACCGGGCCGGCGCGAAGTCGCGTGAACGACAGTGTGATCAGTTTGCGCAGCCGTTCGCCGCTATACGGACGGATGATGACAATTCGCCCACACGGCCCATGGCCCGCCTATACGGTCAGGCATGGCATCGCCCCGGGGGGTGGACTGCCGCATCAGCAGCTTCGGAGCGGGCGAATCGCCGCTCCGGCAGGGACCGGATAGGACGAAGATGCGAAAAGCAGGTCGTGGCCTCGTCGCCACCTCAGCCACCGTCGGCACGGCGGCCCTCCTGGCGTCCGCGCTGGTCGGTGCGACCAGCCCGGCGAGCGCCGCGAGCCCGGCCCGGCCGACCGCGGCGGCGCTGGGCTTCCACGTGTTCGCCGAGTCGTCGGTGTCGCTGTACGGCACCGGGATCGAGGGTCCGGTGGCGATGGGCGGCGACCTCACGCTCGAGGGACCCTTCACCATCGCCTCGCGCACGCCCGGCACGTTCCGGGTGGACGGCGACGCGCAGCCGAGCGCCCTGGTGGTGGGCGACGAGATCGACTTCGAGGACAGTGCGCCGGAAGGCGTGCTGCAGGTGCTGAACAGCGGGTACGCCAAGGTCGAGGACCTGCGCGGCGCGGACGTGCGCAATGACGACGACGACATGCTGCCGACCGTGCCGACCCGGATCGTCCGGGCGGGCGCCACCTACGAGAGCAGCCCGCGCGTCGAGCTGACCACGCAGCAGCCGATCGCCTCGGTCGGGCCGGTGGACGTGATCGACTTCGGGGCGGCGTTCGCCGACTTCCGCGCGTCGGCACGGGCTCTGGCCCGGTGCGCGGGCAACGTCGTGCTCCGCGACGCGCAGGGGCGCGCGCTGCCCGCCGACATCCCGCCCGGGGCCACCGCCTACCTCACCCTGACCCCGGGCACCACCAATGTGCTCCGCCTGTCCGCCGGGCAGCTGGACAACATCGCGACGCTGGTCTACCGCAACGCGCCGAGCGCGACGGCGCCGCTGCTCATCGATGTGGACACCGCCGACGTGGACGACGTCTTCGACTGGACGGTGCCGGAGCAGTCCGGCGTCTCCAGCGCCCAGGCGCCGTTCATCCTGTGGAACTTCGCCACCGCCGAGATCATCACCCAGCGCGGCCGCTCGCACACGCTGGTCGGCACGCTGTTCGCCCCGGACGCCTCGCTGAGCGACGACAGCCGGGCCGCCAACGAGGGCCAGCTCATCCTCCGCGAGCTGTTCATGGGCGACGCCGACTCCGGCGGCGGCGACGGCGGCGAGGTGCGGTACTTCCCGTTCGACGCCGAGCTGAACTGCGGCAGCCTGACGCCGAGCCCGTCCGCGTCGGCGAGCGGCAGCACCGCACCGAGCCCGTCGGCGTCGCCGAGCGGCAGCGCCTCGCCCGACCCCTCGGCCTCGCCGAGCGCCGGCCCGGAGCCGCGGCCGTCCGTGTCGCCCAGCCGTAGCCACGGACCCCGCCCGTCGGTGTCGCCCAGCCGCAGTCATGAACCGCGGCCGTCCGTGTCACCCAGCCGTAGCCACGGACCCCGCCCGTCGGTGTCGCCGAGCGCGTCGCCCAGCCGCAGCCCGTACAGCGGCCCCCGGCCGCCTCGCCCGTGACCGGTAACCGTCGGGAAGGGCACCTTCCGCTACGCCAGGCGTGGCGAAGGTGCCCTTCTCTGCTGTCGGCGGGAACAGCGGCGGGGGTGGGGGTTCGTCGGCGCGGACGAACGGCGTGAGCTGGGACGAACCTAGGGTGTGGCCATGTCGAAGCTGAGTGGGATCGATGAGTGGCTGCAGCGGCGCCTGCCCGAGCTGCTGGCCGAGCACGGGGTGCCCGGCGCGGCGGTGGCCGTGTCCGCCGGGGGCGAGGTCGTCGAGCACGCCGCCGGGGTGCTGAGCAAGGCGACCGGGGTCGAGGCGACGGTGGACTCGGTGTTCCAGATCGGGTCGATCACCAAGGTCTGGACGGTGACGCTGCTGATGCAGCTCGCCGACGAGGGCCTGCTCGACGTGGACGCGCCGGTGCGGCGCTACCTGCCGGAGTTCACGCTGGCCGACGACGGCGCGGCGGCCGCGATCACGGTGCGGCAGCTGATGTGCCACACGGCCGGGTTCGAGGGCGACATCTTCACCGACACCGGCCGCGGCGACGACTGCGTCGAGAAGTACGTCGCCACGCTCGGCGGCGTCGCGCAGCTGTTCGCGCCCGGCGAGCTGTTCTCCTACAACAACGCCGGGTACTGCGTGCTCGGCCGGATCGTCGAGGTGCTGCGCGGCAAGCCGTACGACGAGTGCATGCGCGAGCACCTGTTCACCCCGCTCGGGCTGACGCACGCGGCGAACGGGCCGTACGAGGCGATCCTGTTCCGGGCCGCCGTCGGGCACGTGCAGCCGGGGCCCGACGCCGAGCCGGTGCCCGCGCCGGTGTGGGCGCTGGCCCGCTCCAACGCGCCCGCCGGGTCGATGCTCGCGATGAACCCCCGCAGCCTGCTCGCCTTCGCCCGGATGCACGTGCAGGGCGGCCGCGCGGCCGACGGCACGGTGGTGCTCAGCGAGGGCAGCGTCGCCGCGATGCGGCAGCGCCAGGTCGACGTGCCCTGCGCCGGGTTGATGGGCGACGCCTGGGGCCTGGGCTGGGAGCTGTTCGACTGGGCGGGCGGCCCGGTGATCGGGCACGACGGCGGCACCATCGGGCAGTCCGCGTTCCTGCGCGTGGTGCCCGGGGCCGACGTGGCGGTCGCGCTGCTGACCAACGGCGGCAACCCGTTCGGGCCGTACCGCGAGATCATCCCGCACGTGCTGCGGGAGCTGGCCGGGGTCGAGGTGCCCGCGCTGCCCGTGCCGCCGGCCGAGCCGCGCCCGGTCGACGCCTCCCGGTACGTCGGCACGTACGCCTCCGAGGTGTCCGAGCTGACCGTCAGCCAGGACGGCGACGGCCGGGTGTGGCTGGACCTGACGCCGCGCGGGCTGATGGCCGAGCTGGGCGGCCAGCCCGAGCGCAACGAGCTGGTGCACCTGCACGGCGACGTGTTCCTGCCGGTCCAGCCGCAGCTCGGCGTGCACATGCCGCAGGTGTTCGTCGGCGACGACGGTGCGGGGCGTGCCCGCTACGTCCACAGCGGACGCGCGACCCGCCGGGTCTGAACGCGGCCGTTGGGAGCGGCGTACGGAACCGCCCCCTTCGACTCGTCAGGCGGCACCAACACGGCAGCCTCCCGCACGGGCAGGCTGCGCCCCACAGACCTTCCCTCGGAGGCACCATGAGATCGATAGTCACAGTCACGGCGGCCGGGGCACTCGCGCTGACCCTGTCCGCCTGCGGCGGCGCGGAGACCCCCTCCGGCGGCCAGTCCTTCGCCGACGGCAAGACCTTCACCCTCGTGCTCGGCTCCGACCCGGGCACCCTCGACCCGCACTTCACCTCGATGTCGGTGGCGGGCCAGGTCGACCGCTTCCTCTACGACTCGCTGATCAACATCGACGAGAAGGGGCAGCTGACCGCGGGCCTGGCCGACAAATGGGAGGCCACCGCCACCACCGCCAAGTACACCCTGCGCAAGGGCATCACCTGCGCCGACGGCACCCCGCTGACGGCCGCCGACGTCGCCGCGAACATCACCTTCGTCGGCGACCCGAAGAACGCGTCCACCCGCGTCGGCGTCTACGTGCCGCCCGGGGCGACCGCGGCCGGCGACGACGCGGCGGGCACGGTCACCGTCACCTCGCCGGCGCCCGACCCGTTCCTCGACCGCAACGTGGGCAGCCTGCACATCGTCTGCAAGAAGGGCATGGCCGACCGCAACCTGCTCAAGCAGGGCGGCGACGGCACCGGCATGTTCACCCTGACCGAGGCCGTCACCGGCGACCACTACACGCTGACCCGGCGCAAGGAGTACGCGTGGGGCCCCGGCGACTGGAAGGCCGACCAGCGCGGCCTGCCGGACAAGGTGGTGCTGCGCGTCGTCGGCAACGAGACCACCACGGCCAACCTGCTGCTGTCCGGCGAGGTCAACGCGGCGCTCATCGTCGGCCCTGACCGCCAGCGGCTGCAGGCCGCCAAGCTGCACGAGCGGCCGACCGTCGCGCCGCTGGGCGAGCTGTGGTTCAACCAGAAGGCCGGCATGCCCGGGGCGGACGAGGCCGTGCGCCGCGCGCTGACCCAGGCGCTGAACCTGGACCAGCTCGGCCAGGTCGTCTCCAGCGGCACCGGCAAGCGCTCGACCGGCCTGGTCTCGCTGGGCGGGCCGTGCGGGGAGGGCAACGCGGTGAAGCTGCTGCCCGCCTTCGACGCGAACGCCGCCAAGGCGGGGCTCGACGCCGCGGGCTGGACCGCCGGGCCGGACGGCGTGCGGGTGAAGAACGGGCAGAAGCTGGCCGTGCTGTTCTACTTCCCGACCAGCGTCGGACCGGGCCTGCAGGCCGGGGCGGAGCTGCTGCAGAAGGAGTGGTCGGCGCTCGGCGTCGAGGTCACCCTCAAGGCGGTCAGCGACGCCGAGATCGGGCAGCTCGTCGTCGGCGGGCAGGGCGCGTGGCAGGCGGCGTTCGTGCCGCTGGGCGTGCCGGTGCCCACCGCGCTGGTGGCGTTCCTGTCCGGCCCCACCCCGCCGAACGGGGTCAACCTGGCCTCGGTCAACAACCCGGAGTACACGGCTGCCGCGGCGGAGGCCGCCGCGATCCCCGGCACGGCGGGCTGCCCGAAGTGGACCGCGGCGGAGGACGCGCTGTTCAAGCGGGTCGACATCGTGCCGTTCGTCGACTCGGCCATCCCGACCTTCGGCAAGGGCGCCACGTTCGAGCTGAGCCAGGGCGCGGTGACCCCGGGGTCGATCCGAATGCTCGGCTGAGCGACTCCCGTCCCCGTCCCGTCCCCGTTTTTGCATGGACGTCGGCCTATCACATCGACTTCGAGCTCCTCGGATTCGATGTGATAGGCCAACGTCGATTTCGGGGCGGGGCGGGGCGGGGCGGGGCGGGCTAGCGGGCGGGGCACGGGGCGGTGGGAGGGGGTGGGGGCGGTCCGTCGGTGGTGAGTGGTTCGAGGCGACGAGGGAAGGGGGTGGGACTTGTGCGGGCGTACCAAGACCGCTGGTCCGCGGCCCGGCAGGATCGGGGCACCGAACCCGAGGATGTGACGGAGGCCATGCCGGTGACCAGCGCTACCGCTCCCTCCGGCACGCTGGCGGGCCTGGCCGGCAACGCCTGGCTGCGCTTCGCGGCCCGCCGCCTCGGCCGGCTGCTCGTATCGGTGTGGGTGCTGCTCACCTTCGCCTTCCTGATGATCCACCTGATCCCGGGCGACCCGGTGCGCGCCGCGCTGGGCACCTCCGCACCGCGTGAGCTGGTCGAGGCCCGCCGGGAGGCGCTCGGCCTGAACGATCCGCTCTGGCAGCAGTACGCCGACTACCTGCGCGGCCTGTTCCACGGCGAGCTGGGCGCCTCGATGATCTCGGGCCTGCCGGTGTCGCAGACGATCGCCGACCGGCTGCCCGCCACCGTCGAGCTGGCGGTGCTCGCGTTCACCGTCGCGGTGCTGGTCTCGCTGCCGCTGGGGCTGCTCATGGCGGTGCTGACCCGCGGCGGCCGGCGCCGCCCGGCCGAGCTGGCGTTCACCTCGACCAGCGTGGTGCTGGCCGTGGTGCCCGAGTTCCTGGTCGCGGTCGGGCTGGTGTACGTGTTCAGCGTCGAGCTGGGCTGGGCGCCGGTGGCGATGCGCCAGGGCGCGGACTCGTACGTGCTGCCCGTGCTGTCCCTGGCGATCGGCCCGGCGGCGGTGCTGTCGCGCATCCTGCGCGTGGAGACGCTCGGGGTGCTGCAGGCGGAGTACATCCGCACCGCGCGGGCCAAGCGGCTGCCGGATCCGCGGGTGTACCTGCGCCACGCGCTGCCCAACGCGCTCACCGCCACCATCACCCTGGGCGGGCTGCTGCTCAGCACGATGGTCGCGGGGACGGTGCTGGTGGAGAACGTGTTCGCCTGGCCGGGCCTGGGCGGCACCATCGTCGGCTCGATCCTGGCCAAGGACTACCCGGTGGTGCAGGGCGTGGTGCTCGTCTACGGGCTGGGCGTGCTGCTGGTGAACCTGGCGGTCGACGTCGCGCTCGCGCTGCTCGACCCGCGTTCCACGATCAGGGAGAGCTGAGCCATGACCTGGCGGGCGAGATGGCGGGGCGTGCTGCGTACGCCGGTGGGCGCGAGCGCGGCCGCGCTGCTCGGCGCGGTGCTGCTGCTGGCGGTGCTGGCGCCGCTGCTGTGGGGTGCGCGGGCCGAGGCCGTCGACACGGCGCAGATCCTGCGCCCGGCCTCGGGCGCGCACTGGGCCGGCACCGACGCGCTGGGCCGCGACATCTTCTCCCGGGTGCTGGTGGCCACCGGCACCTCGGTGCGGCTGGCGCTGGCGGCGACCGCGCTGGCGGTGCTCGCCGGGCTGCTGCTCGGCACGGCGCCGCTGCTGCTCGGGCCCCGGTGGGGGCGCCTGGTCACCGCGACCGTGAACGTCGCGGTGGCGTTCCCGGGACTGCTGCTGGCGCTGTCGTTCGCGGTGATCTTCGGCGCGGGCGCGCGCGGCGCGGTGCTGGCCATCGGGCTCGCGGGCGCACCGGCCTTCGCCCGGCTGGTGCAGACCCTGACCGCGACGGTCGCGGGGCGCGACTTCGTCGCCGCGGCGCGTGTCGCCGGGGTGGGGCGGGTGCGCGTGCTGGTGCGCCACATCCTGCCCAACGTCGGCGAGCCGCTGGTGGTGAACGCGACCATCGGGGCGGGCGGCGCGCTGCTGGCCTTCGCGGGGCTGTCCTTCCTGGGCCTGGGCGTGCAGGCGCCGGAGTACGACTGGGGCCGCCTGCTCGGCGAGGGCCTCAACGGGATCTACCTCAACCCGGCCGCCGCGCTGGTGCCCGGCACCGCGGTGGTGCTGGCCGGGCTCGCCTTCAACCTGTTCGGTGAGGCCGTCGCCAAGGGCTTCGGGGTGCACACCGCCGCACCCCGGCGAGCCCGACGGCGCTCGCCGGAGCCGAGCGTCCCGGCCGTCGCGCCGGCGGGGTCGGACGTGCTGCTGCACGTCGAGGAGCTGCGGGTGAGCTTCCCCGGCCCGGCCGGTCCGGTCACGCCGGTGCGCGGGGTCAGCCTGTCCGTGCGGCGCGGCGAGACCGTCGGGATCGTAGGGGAGTCCGGATCGGGCAAGAGCCTGACCGCGCTCGCGGTGGCCCGGCTGATCGAGGAGCCGGGCCTGGTCGAGGCGCGGCGCCTGGACTTCCTCGGCCACGACCTGCGCGAGGCCCCGACGCGGGCCGTACGGCGGCTGCTCGGCACGTCCCTGGCGATGGTGTTCCAGGACCCGGCGACCTCCTTCAACCCGACCCGGCGCATCGGCACGCAGCTGGCCGAGGTGGCCCGCGAGCACCTCGGCGCCGATCGCCGCGCGGCGCTGGACCGGGCCGTGGACCGGCTGCGCGCCGTGCACATCCCCGCCCCGCGGCGGCGGGCCCGGCAGTTCCCGCACGAGTTCTCCGGCGGCATGCGGCAGCGCGCGATGATCGGCATGGGCCTGATGGGCAGCCCACAGCTGATCGTCGCGGACGAACCGACCACCGCGCTGGACGTGACCGTGCAGCAGCGGGTGCTGCGGCTGCTCGCCGAGCTGCGCGCCGCGCACGGGGTGGCGATCCTGCTGATCAGCCACGACATGGGCGTCATCGAGCAGGTCTGCGACCGGGTGCTGGTGATGTACGCCGGGCGCATCGTGGAGGACCTGCCCACCGCCGAGCTGCGTGACGCGGCGCGACACCCGTACACCCGGGCGCTGCTGGCCGCCGTGCCCGACCTGTCCACCGACCGCGACGAGCCGCTGCCCGTCATCCCCGGGCGGCCCGCCGACCCGGCCGCGCCGCCGCCGGGCTGCGCGTTCGCGCCGCGCTGCCCGCTCGCCGACGACCACTGCCGCAGCTCGGATCCGGCGCTGGTCGCCGACGGCGCGGGCCGCCGGGTGGCCTGCTGGCACGCCGACCGCAGCCCGGTCGGAGTCGCGAAGGGATCGGCATGAGCGAGCTCAGCTTCGAGAACGTGTCCGTGCGGTTCGGCACCGGGCGGCGGGCGCTGACCGCCGTCGACGGGGTGGACCTGACCGTCCCGTCCGGCTCGGTGGTCGGCCTGGTCGGCGAGTCCGGCTCGGGCAAGTCGTCGCTGGCCCGGGCCGCCGTCGGCCTGCACCCGGTCAGCGGCGGACGGATCCTGGTGGACGGCGCGCCGCTGGGCCGCGACGGCCGGGTCGGCGGCCGCCGGCCGCTGCAGATGGTGTTCCAGGACCCGTACTCCTCGCTCGACCCGCGGATGACGATCGGCGCGTCGATCGCCGAGACCCTGCCGCGCGACGCCGTACGCGGCTCCGCGGCGCGCCGCGACGAGGTCGCCCGGCTGCTCGGGCTGGTCGACGTCGGCGCGGAACGCGCGCACATGTACCCCGGGCAGCTGTCCGGCGGGCAGCGGCAGCGCGTCGCGCTGGCACGGGCGCTGGCCGGGCGGCCCGACGTGGTCATCGCCGACGAGATCACCTCGGCCCTGGACGTGTCCATCCAGGGCACCGTGCTGAACCTGGTACGCGACCTGCAGCGGCGGCTGCGGCTGTCGATGCTGTTCATCACGCACGACCTGGCGGTGGTGCGCTACGTCAGCGACCACATCGCGGTGATGTACCTGGGCCGCATCGTCGAGTTCGGACCGGCCGAGCAGGTGCTGCGCGATCCGCGGCACCCGTACACCCGGGAGCTGCTCGCGGCCGCCCGGCCCGGAGGTTCGGCGGCGGGTCCGACGGGCGCCTCCGCGCTGCCGGCGGTCGTCGCCGACGCCGAACCGGCGGACCCGCACCACCCGCCTACCGGGTGCCGGTTCCATCCGCGCTGCCCGGTGGGTCCGCTGGTGCACGCCGACCGCACGGTCTGCCGCGAGCGTGACCCCGCCGCCGCCGGGCACCCGCACCGGACCGCCTGCCACTTCGTGACCGTCCCGCCCGCGCCGCCGCACGACCCGGTGTGTCACGGGCTGGCCGAACCGCCCGCCGCGGCGACCGCCACCGGCTGACCGTCCACCTGCCAGCCGGGTCATGGCACGCATGACCCGCAGACCTGACATCTCGACCATCCGAGCGAGGAGAAGCCGGTGACCACACGCCAGCGCATCGACGACCTGACCACCTTCGCGGTGCCCGAGCAGCCCGCGCTGTCGCCCGACGGCGGCACGATCCTGTACGTGCTGCGTACCGCCGACGCCGCGGGCGACCGCAACGTGCACTCGATCTGGCGGGTGGGCGCGAGTGACGGAGAGGCCGTGCAGCTTACCCGCGGCCGTGGCGACGCCGCGCCGACGTGGTCGCCGGACGGCAGCCGGGTGGCGTTCCTGCGCGCCCAGGACGGACCGGCGCAGCTGTGGCTGCTGCCCGCCGCGGGCGGCGAGGCCGAGCAGCTGACCACGCTGCCGCTCGGCGCGGGCACCCCGGTGTGGAGCCCCGACGGCACCAGGCTCGCCTTCGCCGCACCCGTGGACATCACCGCCCTGCCCGGCGAGGACGACGCCGCGCGCTCGGGCCGGGCCAAGGCGCCGATCGTCACCGCGCGCGTGGACTACCAGGCCGACGGCGCGGGCCTGCTGCGCGGCGTACGCAAGCACCTGCACGTGCTCGATCTCGGCACCGGGCAGGTGCGGCAGGTGACCGAGGGCGACTGGCACGCCGGTGACCCGTCGTGGTCACCGGACGGCACCAGGCTCGCCTTCGGCGCGGCCACCGACGCCGACGCCGACGTGAACGTCCGGGTGCCGCTGCACGTCCTCGACGTCGACGCGCCCGCGGCCCTGCCGGTGCGGGTCGGACTGGCCGAGGGCGTCGCCGGGCCGGTGAGCTGGACCGCCGACGGCGAGTCGCTGCTGGTCGTCGGCACGGTGCACGGCCCGTCCGGGCACGCCGGGCTGCTGCGGCTGCCGCTGTCCGGCGGCGAGCCGGTGGACCTGGCCGCGCCGCTGGACCGCAACGTCATGGCGGGCGGCCCCGGCTACCCGGGGGCGGCGCCGCGCCTGGTCGACGGCGGCCGCACCGTGCTGTTCTGCGCCCGCGACCGCGGCTGCACCCACCTCTACGCCGTGGGCGTGGACGGCGGCGCACCCCGCCTGGTCGTCGGGGGCGCGGGCCGCGTCGTCTCCGGCCTCTCCGTCGCCGGTGACACCGCCGCGATCGCGCTGGCCACCCCGGAGTCGTACGGCGAGATCGTGGCCGTGGACCTGGCCGCGGGCACCGAGACGGTGCGCACGGCGCACGGGCCCGACCTGTCCGGGCTGTTCGCGCGGCAGGAGCGCGAGTTCACCATCTCCGACGGCACGGTGGTGCACGGCTGGCTGATCCGCGACGACGACGTCGCCGGTCCGCGCCCGCTGCTGCTCGACATCCACGGCGGCCCGCACAACGCGTGGAACGGCGCCGCCGACGCGATCCACCTCTACCACCAGGAGCTGGCCGCGCGCGGCTGGGCGGTGCTGCTGCTCAACCCGCGCGCCAGCGACGGGTACGGCGCGGACTTCTTCGACGCCGCGATCGCCGCCTGGGGCGACGGGGACGCCAGGGACTTCCTGGAGCCGCTCGACCAGCTCGTCGCCGAAGGCGTGGCCGACCCGGACCGGCTAGCGGTCACCGGCTACAGCTACGGCGGCTTCATGACCTGCTACCTGACCAGCCGCGACGGCCGGTTCGCGGCGGCGGTCGCCGGGGGCGTGGTCAGCGACCTGGACAGCATGGCCGGCACCTCCGACGCCGGGCACTTCCTCGCCGCGCACGAGCTGGGCGGGCAGCCCTGGGCCGACCCGGCCCGCTACGCCGCGATGTCGCCGTACGCCCAGGTGGACCAGGTGCGTACGCCGACGCTGGTCATCCACGGCGCCGCCGACGTGCGCTGCCCGATCGGGCAGGCCCAGCAGTGGCACGCCGCGCTGCGGGAGCGGGGCGTGCCGACCGAGCTGGTGCTCTACCCCGAGGGCGCGCACCTGTTCATCCTCGACGGCCCGCCCTCACACCGCCTCGACCTCAACCGCCGCGTGGTCGACTGGGTCGAGCGGTACGCCGGCACCGGCCACCGGACGATCGACGCCGCGCACTGGCAGCGGCGGCTGGCCGTGCTCGCCGCGCGGCACGGGGTGACCGGCGCCGCGCTGGGCATCCTGCGCGTCGGCGCCGACGGGCGGCCCGACGACCTGGCCGAGGCGGCGTACGGCGTGCTCAACGCCGACACCGGCGTGACCGCCACCACCGACAGCGTGTTCCAGATCGGCTCGATCTCGAAGGTCTGGACCGCGACCGTGGCGCAGCAGCTGGCCGAGGAGGGCCTGCTCGACCTCGACGCGCCGCTGGTCCAGGTGCTGCCCGAGCTGCGGCTGTCCGACCCGGACACGGCCAAGCAGGTCACCATGCGGCACCTGCTCACCCACACCAGCGGTATCGACGGCGACGTGTTCACCGACACCGGGCGCGGCGACGACTGCCTGGAGAAGTACACCGCGCTGCTGGCGGACGTGGCGCAGAACCACCCGCTCGGCGCGACCTGGTCCTACTGCAACTCCGGGTTCTCACTGGCCGGGTACGTCATCGAGCGGCTGACCGGCGGCACCTGGGACGCGGCGCTGCGGCAGCGGCTGTTCACGCCGCTGGGCCTGACCCGCACCGTCACCCTGCCCGAGGAGGCGCTGCTGCACCGGGCCGCCGTCGGACACGTCGACGGCCCCGACGGGCAGAGCATGCGCGCGCCGGTCTGGGGCCTGCCCCGGGCGCTGGGACCGGCGGGCCTGATCACCGCCTCCGTCGCCGACGTGCTCGGCTTCGCCCGGCTGCACCTCACCGGCGGCCTGGCTCCCGACGGCACGCGGCTGCTCAGCGAGCAGGGCGTCACCGACATGGCAGCCAAGCACGCCGACCTGCCCGACAAGCACTCCCTCGGCGACTCGTGGGGCCTGGGCTGGATCCGGTACGGCTGGGACGGGCGGCGGCTGATCGGCCACGACGGCAACACCATCGGGCAGGCGGCGTTCCTGCGCCTGCTGCCCGAGCAGGGGCTCGCCGTCACGCTGCTCACCAACGGCGGCAACTCCCGCGACCTCTACGAGGACCTCTACCGGGAGATCTTCGCCGAGCTGGCCGGGATCGCCATGCCGCGCACGCTCACCCCGCCCGCCGAGCCGGTCACCGCCGACCTGACCCCGCACGTGGGTACGTACGAGCGGGCCGGGTCGCGGCTGGAGGTGCTCGACGGCGCGGTGCTGCGGATCACCGTCACCGGCCCGCTGGCCGAGCTGACGCCGACGCCGGTGCAGGACTTCCCGATGACCGCGCTCGCCGACGACCTCTACCTGGTGCGCATGCCCGGCCAGCAGACGTACATCCCGGTGACCTTCTACGCCCTGCCCACCGGCGAGCGGTACCTGCACTTCGGCGCGCGAGCCACGCCGAGGGTCGACCCGCCTAAGGTCGACGCATGACGATCGACCAGATGACCCAGGCGCTGCCGGCCCTGCTGGCCGACATCGAGGAGCTGGTGACCTGCGAGTCCCCCTCGCAGGACCTGGCCGCGGTGGCGCGCAGCGCCGACGTCGTGGCCCGGCTCGGCGCCCGCCGCCTGGGCGCCGAGCCGGAACGGCTCGTGCTCGACGGGCGTACGCACCTGCGCTGGCGCTTCGGCACCGGCCCGGCGCGGGTGCTGCTGCTCGGCCACCACGACACCGTGTGGCCGATCGGCTCGCTGGCCACCCACCCGTTCACCGTGGCGGGCGGGGTGCTGCGCGGTCCGGGCTGCTTCGACATGAAGGCCGGCCTGGCCATGATCTTCCACGCGGTCGCGGCGCTGCCGGACCGCTCCGGGGTGACCATCCTGGTCACCGGCGACGAGGAACTCGGCTCACCCAGCTCCCGTGGCCTGATCGAGGCCGAGGCGTCCGGCTGCGCCGCGGCCCTCGTCCTCGAGGCCTCCGCCCCCGGCGGCGCCCTCAAGACCGAGCGCAAGGGTGTCTCCCTCTACCGGGTCCGTGTCACCGGCCGCGCCGCCCACGCGGGCCTCGAACCCGAACGCGGCGTCAACGCCACCATCGCCCTGGCCCGCCACGTCCTCACCGTCGCCGCCCTCGCCGACCCCGCCCAGGGCACCACCGTCACCCCCACCCTCATGTCCTCCGGCACGACCACCAACACCGTCCCCGCCGCCGGCGAGTTCGCGATCGACGTCCGCGTCCGCACCGCCGCCGAACAGTCCCGCATCCACACCGCCCTGCAGTCCCTGGAAAGGAAGGGCACCTTCTTAACGCTTTCCGTAGAGGAAGGTGCCCTTCTTAACGGGGCCGACTCCGGCGGGGTCGGTCTCGGCGGGGCGGGCTTCGGTGGGCGCGATCTCGGAGCGGCGGGCTTCGGTGGGGGTGATCTCGGTGGAGCCGAGGCGGCCGGGGTCGAGGTGGTCGGGGGGCCGAACCGGCCGCCGCTGGACGGGGCGTCGTCGGCGGGGCTCTACGCCCGGGCCGAGAAGCTCGCCGCCGAGCTGGGCCTGCCGCCGCTGACCTGCGCGGCGGTCGGCGGGGCGTCGGACGGCAACTTCACCGCGGGCGTCGGCACGCCCACCCTCGACGGCCTGGGCGCGGTCGGCGGCGGCGCACACGCCGACGACGAGCACGTCCTGGTGGAGGCGCTGCCTGGGCGTACGGCGCTGCTCGCCGCCCTGGTCGCCGACCTTCTCCCCGTCCTCCCCGTCGATCCGGCCCGCTGAGCGGGTCGGCCGCGCCGGCGCCGCCACTCGCATCGACGTTGGCCTATCTGGATGACTTCGATCACGAATTCGTCATCCAGATTGGCCAAC
>NZ_JBFAOU010000147.1:0-20714 GCF_040675365.1 Catellatospora sp. NPDC049609
GGCGGCGTCCCACCCCCGAAGGACGCCGCCGCCGGCGGCCATCGGGCGCACCGCCGGTGCCTTCACAGCGGGTGCGCCCCTCACCCCGTGAGCTGCGCGCCGACCGACCCCCAAGAGGCCGACGGCAGCCTGCGGCCTGATGCGAAAGGCGGCCGCCGAGGTGACAAGACGCTTACCGTACGTAGTTCTCCGGTCCGGCGCAAGAGATCGCGATTCCTCATCTACCACTTTTGCACCAGTTCTCAGGCAGTCGCGGCAAACCCGAGCGCGATCCCGCGGTCACCCTTAGTCACTTCGGCGGGGGTTGAAGTTAGGGGTCGGCCCCGATGTGCCGCCGCTGCGGCGGGGCGATGGTGGAGTCGTAGAAGTCCGCAGACCGCACCGTAAGGACCGGGACGATGAGCACCAAGACCAGCACCAACGCCCTCACCCTGCCGGGTGTGCTCAGCGCCGGGCTGGCCCTCGTGTGCTCGCTCGGCTGGGCCGGCAGCGCGCTGCGCCAGCACCGCGAAAGTCAGACCCACTCCCGGCAGCTTGACGCCGCCCGGCACGCCGCGGCCACCGACCCGCTGACCGGCCTGCCCAACCGCGCCGCCCTCACCGCCCACCTGGCCGGACTCGCGCACACCGGCGGCTGGTGCCTGGCCATGGCCGACCTGGACCGCTTCAAGAGCGTGAATGACACACTCGGCCACGACGCCGGCGACCAGGTCCTGACCACCACCGCACGGCGCCTGGCCGCGGCCCTGCCCGGCGCGACGGTCGCCCGTCTGGGCGGCGACGAGTTCGCCATCATCCTGCCGACCGCGGTCGACCGGGCCCTGCCAGGGCTCCAGCAGGCTGTCGCGGCCGTCGCGCGGCCGCAGCAGGTCCGCGGGCTCGAACTGCGGATCGGGTGCAGCGCCAGCCTGGCCGAGCAGGCCGCCGGCGTGAGCGCCGACGAGCTGATGCGCCGCGCCGACACCGCCCTCTACCAGGCCAAGCAGAGCCGCGGCCGGGCCGTGGCCTGGACCCCGGACCTCACCCCGCCACTGCCGCCGGCGGTCGAACGGCGCCAGACCCGGCCCCGCCGCTCGCAGCCGTACGCCACGGCCACGGCCTGAGCGGCCCGCCACTAGCGTCCCGGACGCTCCGCCCGGTGCCGCCCCCTCACGCACCGACCGTTCCGGGGCACCCGCCGGGGGCTGTGCCGCACCACATCGTTCGGCACAGCCCCCGCCGGCTACGGCCTTCCGGCTAGCGGCACCAGGCAGCGGCGCGTGGAGAGTCGGGCGCCGCTATCAGTGCAGCGGGTCCAGATCCTCGGCCAGGTCCTCGGGGCGGTCCTCGGCCGCGTTAAGCTGCAGGGCCTCGGCCAGCCAGGTCAGCTCCTGCTTGTCGACCACGACAGTGGCCCACTGCCTGACGACCTTCCCGTCCTCGGCCCGGGCCGCGCTGCCGTGCTCGGCGGGAAGCCGGACCGCGATCCAGACGTCGTCGTCGAGCAGCCGGGAGGCCTGTCGCAGCGCGACCACTGTGGGATCGGCGGTCAGGCTGTGCTCGGCGCCGAGATCCTCCAGGTCGATGCCGAACTCGTCGTCCCAATCGTGCTCGGCCACCAACCCGGCGGTGACCAGCACCGCCAGCTCCGGGCGCTGCTCAGCCGGACACACCAGTCCTTGCCCGAAGCGTTCGTAGACCGCCTGCGGGTGCATCGACAGCAGGTCGGCAAGCCGCCACCAGTCCACTCCGGCAGCGACCATGTCCGCCACCACCGCCGTGTACAGCTGCTCACCGGCCGTACGCAACCTGTCGGCCAGCACCGCCGCGGCAGCCCAGTCCTCGCCATCGGCGGCCCGCGCCACAGCGTCCAGGTCGCCTGCGACCGTGCCGGCGGCGCGGCGGTGGAAGTCCCCGGTCCGGGTGACAGTGCCGGTCATAGTCCCTCTGTTCCTCTTCTGGTTCGGTAACGAGCCTGACCGGCGCAGGCAGCAGGCCCGCGCCAATAACTGCGCCAGTCTCGGGCACCCGTGCGACACCCGCACCGGCGGGCCGGTCCGCCAGAACGAACACGAACGCCTGCCAGCGCGGCGGCACTGGAGGCGATGCCGGCCCGGCCCACTCTTGGCGCGACCTGGAGGCAGACGGTTCAGCTTGTGCTCGATGGCCGGCTGCCGGTCGGTGTCGACGGCCGTGGTGTGGACTGTCGGCCGTAGGCCTGCGCGGTGTCGTACACCTTCTGCAGATTCGCCCCGACGCCGTCGTGCGCGGCGATCACCGTCTTCCAGTTGTCGGCCACGGTGAGGTCCTTGCCCGGGGCGCACAGCCGGTAGGCGGTGCTCAGGGCGGCGTCGTCGAGGTCGTGCGGGTCGGCGAGCTGGTCGCCGTCGGCGTCGACGCCGTAGACGGCCCAGGTCGCCGGCAGCAGCTGCATCGGCCCGACGGCGTGGTCCCAGGTGACGTCGCCGTCGTAGAACCCGGCGTCGGTGTCGGCGACACGAATGCGGCCCTTGCGGCCGTCGAGAGGGGGCCCGACGATCGGCGGCGTTACGCTGCTGGCCGGGTCGAGGGTGGCACCGGTGGCGGTGCCGTGGTCGGTGGCCAGCTTGCCGAGCGCGGCCAGGGTGGTCCACGACAGCCGGCAGGTGGGGCGGGTCTGCGACGTGACCCACTCGGCATACGCGTAGGCCTGCAACGCTCCAACCGGCACCCTCACGGCCGGGGCCACCTGCCGCGCCCAACCGGCAAAACTGTCCGCCGGACGGATGCCACCCGACGGCGCCGGGCCGGGCGACGGGCTGGTACTGCTGGCCGCCGCAGACACCGACGGCGACGGCACCGCCGCCGGCACGGCGGGAAACATCCTGGGCATGAGCGCACCGCCGACGGCGAGGGCGGCGACGACCAGCGCGGCGAGCACACCACCGCGCACGACCAGCCCCGCCACGCCAGCCCGCCGCGAAGGAGCCGCCGCATGGCGCCCACCGCCACGGCCGGTGCCCTCGTCCGGATCGACGCCGGGATGTCCCGGCCGCACCACCGGTCCGGGACGACGTTCCTGCTCGCTGTCTTGCACGTTCGAGTATGGGCGGAAAGCAGCAGACCGGCACACCGCAGATGGACCGTCGGGTTGCGGTCCGCGTGCAGGCGTCGACGCCTGGTCAGCCGGCGGTCCGCCTGCGCAGACAGTGCCCGACACCGTGCTGTGCCCGGTGCGCGTCATGCCGTACCTGCGCTGCCGCCATGATGACCGGGCACGGCCGTAGCCGCCAGGCTCGGGCGAACAGCGACGGGGTGTGAAGTCGAGGCGGGGGCGGAGCGCCGTGAGCGCGGCGGTGTCTGATCGCGTCTTGATTCAGCATGTCGTCGAAGCTGCTGCCGATACAGCGGCCGGCCGACGGCTGCTGCGGGCGAGCAGCGGGCGGAGGCGGCAGTGCAGTTGTCGGGACAGCTTGCCCGACCTGCCCCGGACACCGCAGCGGCGATCAGATCCATCGACGCCGTCACCCTGGCCGCGCAGCAGGCCGCCCTGGTGCGGGCGGTGCTCCGACCTCGACCGGCCGCGGGTGTGCCGGTGCGGGTTCAGTAGTTGTTCATGAGCGCGCGGACGTTGCCGACGTACTGCGGGTTGGGGTAGTAGACGTCATCGCCGTCGGTGATCTCGGCGTCGACGGCGCCCTGGCCGTAGTTGTAGGCGGAGATGACGGCGTTGAGTAGGCACCACTCCTTGCTGTCGGGCACGGCCGGGTCGTGGGCGCAGTCGGCCTCGCGCAGCGTGTAGTCGGGCTGACACGGCGCAGGCGAGTTCTGACCCGGTTCGGGAGGGGGGCAGCCGATGCCGTACTTCATGCCGAAGTAGCGGATCAGCCACTGCAGGTACGCCGAGCCGATCATCGTGTTGCCTTGCAGGGTGTGTACATCCTCGTCCATGGCGAACGGGGAGTCGTCGTTGAGCCACGCGGCGGTGGCGGGCATGACCTGCATGGTGCCGATCCCGCCGTCACAGGCGATGATCGCCGACTGCCAGCCGCTCTCCTGCATCGCCACCGCCTTGATCAGCCGGTCGGGCAGGGTGACCTGCGAAACCGTCCAGAACCGGCGCGCCGCGGCCGCCTCCAGTGCCTGCTGTACCTCTGTTTTCGGCGCGTTGGCGCCCTCGTAGAAGGGGCATTTCGTACCCGACGGGACCGGCGAGGGCTTCGGGGCCGGTGGCGGAGGGCCTGGCAGGTCGGCCTGCCGCGGGCTCGGCTTGGGCTTCGGGACTCGCAGCTTCGGCGAGGGTGACGGGGGCACGGACGGCGACGTGCTCGTGCTCGGTGACGGCGCAGACGACGGGGAGGCCGAGTCGAGGGTCGTCACCAGGCCAGGCTCGAACACCGCACCGCCGGCCGGTCCGGCCTCGGTGGCCGTGCTGCGGCTGCTGCCCCAGACCAGCACAGCGGCAACCAGCACAGCCGCGGTGAGCACGAGCGCATCTGTAGCCGCACGCGTGCGCGTCAAACGCATGATTCCCTGCCCTCCCCAGACGCCCAACCCCGGCGCTCGAACCAGCACGCGCCCGACGGGAACCCGTCGGGCGGAAAATCGGGCAACGCTACCCGCACCGACGGCGGGACGACACTGCCACGGCGGTCAGATCACACTCGCCGTCGCAGCCGGCGGTGACGTGGTCCGCGGCGGCGGCGGCATGGCGTGGCGAAGGCCTGACAGTCCAACGCCGCCGCGCAGCCAGCGCTGTTCGTCCTCGTGATCGATTACGCGTCACTGCTCGCCCGTGCGACTCAGCTGGACGTGCACGCGACACCCGCGATGCTGCACTGCTCAATGCGGTGGCGGCCACGGTCCCACGTAGCGGTGAACCGGATCTTGACCGTCTTGCCGGGCTGCAGCAGCGCGGAGCCGGGCCCCAACACGATGTCGTCGCCGGCACGGCTGACCAGCACACCGTTGGAGATCGCTTCCGGGTCGACGGCGGCCTTCGGCGATAGCGTGAGGTGCACTCGCCAGTCGGCGGGGCTCGGCCCGCGGTTGACGACGGTGATCGCCACGTTGATGCCGGAGTCGAACGTGTCCACATCGAGCGCTGCGGTCAGGCTCGGCGAGCTCGGCGTCGGCGGTGGCCCTGCCGATACCGATGAGCTGGCCGCGACCCGCGGCGCAGGTGACGCCGTCGCTCCCGGCAGTGGGGTCAGGTCCGTCGGCCCCGGGCCCGGCGTGGGGTCGGGGGCACGTTGGCCGAAGCCGTCGACCGCCGCGTACGTCGCAGGCGCCGCGTCCAGCCCGGTCGGGCCTGGTGGGGTGGGATCGGCGATCGTGAGTCCGATCGCGCCGGCCACCGCGGCGCATACCAGCCCGCCACACGTCCACACCAGCGCCGCCTTGCGGCGGCGAGGCGACGCGGCTGGCGCTGCCGCACAACCACCCGTGGCCTGCGCATCGATACGGTGCCTTCCCATGATCGGGGAGGCTATCAACGAGCGTGACTGCCACCACGGCCCATCATGTGGGATGAGACGGCGCGCACACGCGCTAGCCATTGCGGACGGCGGCTGGGCGGCACGCCCCGCCCTGGCGGCTGAAGATCGGCAGTCAGGGCGAGGCGGTGCACGCCGCGGCCTGACCACTTGGGCCGGCCGCGGCGGGTCGTCAGTGCAGCGGGCGGTTTACCCCTGCCAACGCGCACAGCTGATCAGCCAAGTCGATCAGCGCCTGGACCGCGTGGGCCATGCCGACCGGGTTGCCTGCACGCAGTCCGGCTTCGGCCTGATCCAGGACGGCACGCAGCCCCACCGTCGCGTCTCCGAATTCCTGTGCCGTCAACCGTCCGGCGACCAGCGCCCACTCGTAGGGCAGCTGCACCACCGTGGACCCGCCACAGCGGACCGCCGGCAGCAGCCCCCACGCCACATCCACGTACGTCTCCCAAGCGCGTTGCGCCATCCCCTCAACCATGCCGAAGATCATCACATCTACATGCGGCAATGCCAACCTCACGGAATGTGACGGTCAAGGCTCGCAACCGCTCCCAGGACCGGGACAGCGAGACGGTGATCCGGGCGTCGCTGGCAGCTGCCCCCGTGCATGATCACAAGGTGGGAGAGCTGCTCGTGGTGGCTGCTCGAGCGCTGACGAAGGACAGCCAGTCGCGGCGGGCGTTGTGGGTCCATCTGGTCGCGGCGGTGACGCTGATGCCGAGCAGCTTGCTCAGCACGGGCGCGGGCAGGTCTTCGGCGAGGCTGAGCCGTGCCGTGCGCGAGTGTCTCACCATGATGCCGTGTCGGCGCAGTCGTTGGCCGAGGCTGGCTGCCGCGATCGGCCAGCCGGGCAGACGGCCGGGAAACAGCCACCGGGTGCCGGGCACGGCGCGGCCGATCACGGACGGCGCCCGGGCCGCTGCGATGGTCTGCTCGATCAGGGACGCGACCGCGGGAGGCAGCTGCGTGCGGTGTTCTCCCACTCGCAGACAGACCTTGCCACCGTGGGTGGTGATGTCGTCGATGGTCAGCTCGGCGATGAACGTGATCGGCAACCCGTAGACCAGCAGCAGCGACGCCGCAGCGCGCACATCGATCGGGATACCGGTATCGGTGACAGCACGGTGGAGCAGTGACCACCTGCCATCCTCGCTCATGGACAGGTCCGGTCCGCAGGTTTCTGCGCCGGACGGCAGACAGGTTCGCGGCCAGGCCGCGCCGGTGGGCCCAGCTGAGGAAGTCGCCGAGCAGACGCCGGTCCGTGCCGCCTTCGCTGAGCCATGCGTCGACATGGGCCTGGTGAGCGGTCGCGAGGCCGATTTCGGCGGTGTCCAGCCACTGCAGGAACGCCAGGGCGGTTGACACCTTGGCCCGGGCGTTGCGGGCGCTGGCAGCGGTGAACCGCGTCCGGTCGGCACGTCGTCGGGCGCGGCGCAGCACCGACCAGTTGCCGTAGGCGCGCAGGATCTGCCGGTGCTGGGCCGGTGCGGCGGCCAGCGTCCGGGCCAGCCAGGGCGTCAAGCGCTCGAGCGGTTCGTTGCGCGACGGCAGCACGCCGGTGTGGACGAGCATCTCGCGCAGGACCGCGGCAGCGTGCTGCCCGGCGTGGGCGTCGAGCGCGTCGTGGCCGATCGGCGACCCGGTGCGGACAAGGTCGCGCAGTAGGGCGGCGCTGCCGTCTGGCCGGTCGAGCCACGCCAGCACCGAACGGGGCCGATGGGCATGAGCCAGCGCCTGTACCAGCGGCGCGAGGTCGGCCGGGACCGTGCCCTGGGGGCCGCGGAAATGTTCGTCGAGCCGTGCCCGGGCCACGCATCGGACGCATTCGCCGTCGCGGTAGCGCTCCTCCGCTTGGTCGCATGTGCGGCATGTGTAGTCGATCGCGCTGCCGGCGCACGGCCCGCAGACCGCGCCGCCGTTGGCGCCGGCCGCGGTCAGCACCCTGACGTGGCCGCAGCCGGGGCACGGCGACGGGTTGGCCCGGGCGTGGCTGTAGCAGTGCCGGCACACGCCCCCGATCGGCCACCGGGCTGCGATCGGCCCGACACGTGCGCACCTGGCGCACGGCGCGTGCCTGGTCGGTCTGCACGACACGCACAGCGGCCGTGGCGTCCCGGCGTACGCGCAGGGCCGCAGCCGCCCACATCCCGCGCATTCCACCACAGGCTGATGGTTGCAGCGACGGCACAGATCGCCGCCGCCGTCGCGGCCGCGTACAGCGACCGGACGTGTCAGCCCGCAGCGGCCGCACCGGCGCGTCGGCCTGCCGCCGCGGTCGTAGCAGCCCTGGCACAGCGGCCCGCCCGGGCCGCGCCGCGCCGCTGCGGCGACGTTGCCGCAGCCGACACAGGTGTGCAGTGGCCTGGCGTGGCAGCTGCTGCACAGCGCGGGCCCGTCCGCCCGCCGATGGTTGACCTTCCTCAGCCGCCCGCACGTCGCGCACGGCTCGTGCCGTCGCGGGTCACGGTCACGGCAGGGGAAACAAATCGGCCCTTCCGGCTCGACCCCCGCCACCGGGCGGACGTGGCCGCACCCGGCGCAGACCCGGGCGCGCGCTTTGGCAGCGCAGCTCTGGCAGATGCGCCCCCGATCACTGCGGCCCGGCAGCTCGGCGCGCCGATGGCCACACTGCGCGCACAGCGGCACCTTCACCTCGTGTCCCGCCGTCTCCAGCAGCACCAGCAGCCGGAACGCCGCCGGGGGCGTGTCAGCCGACGCCGACGTGAGGATGTCGGGCCGCCGCTGCAGGTACGCATCAAGCTCCCGCAGCCCGCGCCGCTTGTCGGCGTTGGCCGCAGCCACCAGCCGCACCGCCTCCTCATAGGGCAGGCCGGGCAAGCAGGCGGCCAGCCGCTCCAGTACTCGCTCGCGCACAGCCCGAACCGCAAGCTCCCTGCTGTTCACTGCTCGGCCGGTCGTCTGATCGTGCTACGCCGCACCGGCGGCGGAGCCGGAAGATGCGCCTCGCCCGCTGTCTGGCGGTGCGCCGCCGGCACACGCTGCACCTCGATCAGGTCGTTGGGGGTGCAGCCGAGGATGTCGCACAGCGCCGCGAGGGTATCCATGCTCAGCCGCTGCGGCGGCTGCGTCACCAGCCGGAACACCTGCTCCCGCGACAGCTCGACGCCGCGCTCGGCCAGCAGCGGCACCAGCTCCGTGGTGGCGAACATGCCCTTCTCGGCCATCCTCAGACGCAGATGCCACGCGATCGCGGGTCGGCTGTTCACGACACCTCCCAAAGCCCCGGCCCCCGTGCCTTCAGCGACTGCACCAGCAGCCGGTTGCGGTACTCGTCGGACACCCCGGTGTACAACGCGGTGGTAGAGGCATGGGCGTGCCCCGCCTGCTCCTGCACAAACCGCTCGGGATACCCGAACTCGATCAAGTGGGTGACGTGGGAATGCCGCAAACAGTGCAAATCCAGGGCGCGGTCCAGGCCCGCACCATCCCGGGCGGCGACGAACGCATCGTTGAGACTGCGCCAGGACACCCGCTGACGGCGCTCGTTCAACCACAGCGCGCCGTGGCCATCAGGCCGGAACAACGGGCGGACCTCGTCCAACCACTGCTGCAGCACCGGCACGACCCAGTCCATCTCCGGCACGAGCAACACCGTGCGCCGCTTCGGAGGGCTGCCCCGCGACGACTTCCCCCAACGCACCAGCACTGCGCCGAACTGCCCGAACGAGGCGACCTGCGTCGGCGCCGAACTCCACGACCAGGGCGTCGACCGGCCGGTACGCCAGCGGCTCAGGTCTGCCGAGCTGGCCCTGCCAGGCGGCGGGCAGCGGAACCGGCCACGGGTGGCCCGCGGCGGTCTGCAGCAGCGGCGCGAGCTCGCGGCGCAGCGGCCCGGCCAGCGGTGCTGTGCGCCCGATGTAGCGCAGCCGACCTTCGCCGTCGCGGCGACCCAGCAGCAATGTGCGGGGCTCGCCAGCCGGGCCGGTGACGCCGGCCAGCACGGCCTCGGATGTCGTGCGGGCCCGCAGTTTGTGCCAGCCGCCCTGGCCCGGCAGATATGGCTTGTCGAGTGGCTTGATCACGACGCCTTCGATTCCGGCGGCTGACCAGTCGCTGAGCCATGTCTGGGCGTCGGCGGGGTCGCGGGACTGCGGGCACAGCGTCAGCTCCAGCGGTGTGTTGGCCAGCAGCCGTTCCAGCCGCTGACGTCGTCGGCGCAGAGGCAGGCCCATGATGTTTTGGCCGCTGACCTGCAGCAGGTCGAACGCGACGAAGTGGGCCGGACGGCGCCGCGCTTCATCGGCGAGGCCACGTCCAGCGGTGATGCGTCGCCCCAGCAGACTGAACGAGGTGGCGTTGGCCGCCGCGTCCCAGATCACCAGTTCGCCGTCGATGACGACGCCCTCTGGAAGCGCAGCGCGGGCGACCTTGATGAGGTCGGGGAAGTAGCGGCCGAGCTGCTTGCCGTGGCGCGATTGCAGCCGGACCCCGCGCCGGTCGGTGATGATCAGCCCGCGGTAACCGTCGAGCTTCGGTTCGTAGGCCACCGCCGTGTGCGGCACCGCGCCGAGCTGGTCGACCGGCTCGGCCCGCATCGGCACCAATGGCGACATACCTCTGACCTTTCACCTGTTCAGGGCGGCAAGGACGAACATATCCGCAGGTCAGCGGGAGGTTTGCGGCTGTGTGCGCCACCAGGGTCGGGCTGGGCGGATCGAGTCCGGCAGAATCACACGTTCGGCCGAGCCTGGCCGGACAAGAGAGCGCGGGTCACGCCGGGCCCGGACGGGGGACCGGGTGGGTGACGTGACCCGCGCCCGCTCGCCGGGCCGCCGTGGCCTCGCGGCGAGCACGAGAAGTCGACCGCAGAGGTCGGACAGCGCTCAGGCGTCGCTGAGAGCGAGATTGTGTGCGGCCAGGGACCACGCCCGCGAAGGCGGGGAGGCGCTGCCGCTGGCCGCGCTCCAGATGGTGGCGCTCGCATTCCCGGCTTCGATCTTCATGCTGGGCCGCTCGTCCGGCCCGATGTTCAGAAACAGGTGGAACGCCGCGGTGATGGTCTCTGCATGGCCGACGACGAGCACCGTGCCGTCGCGGCGCTCGTCGAGCAGCGCCTGCAGCGCCGCGGTGACGCGCTTGACGTGCGTGGCCCACAGTTCCCCGCCGGCGATGAGCGGTACGGCGGGGTCGTCGCGGTCCACGTCGCGCGCCTCGTGCAGGATCTCGGCCCACGGGCGCCCATCGGCGTGCGGCCCGCAGTCCGGCTCGCGCAGCTCGTCGACGATGGCCAGCGGCAGGCCGAAGCGCTCCGCGATCGGCGTGGCCGTCTCCACCGCGCGGCGGCGAGGGCTCGCCCGGATGGCCGCCGGCGGCTCGGCGAACATCGTCGACAGCCGGGCTGCGGCGCGGCTGGCCTGCCTGGCGCCGTCCGGATGCAGGCCGCTGCAGCCGACCGGCCCGCCGACGGTCTTGGCGACGTTGCAGTGCGCGAGCGCGTGGCGGATCACTACCAGGTGCCGCATTCGGTTCTTCTCCTCCATGCCGCTTCTGCTGGTCTAATGGTGCGCGGGGGCGACGCCGAGCAGTCGCCACAGCAGCGGGTCGGCGAGACTGCCGAACACGGCGTCGGCGCGCAGCCGCTGGCCCTCGTGGCTGATCCCGATGACGTAGCCGAACCGCGCGGCGCTGGCGGAGTCCAGGCCGATCTGCGAGTCGTCCAACGCGATCGCCCGCGCCGGACGCACGCGCAGGTCCCGGGCGGCCAAGGCGTACAGGTCGGGGGCCGGCTTGGGCCGGTCGACCTGGTCGAATCCGGCGATCGCCGTGAAAAACCGGATCAGCCCGAGGTTGGTCAGGTGGTGGACGGCCACGGCTGTCGGGGAGTTGGTGGCCACGGCCAGAGGGTAGGAGACGGCCAACGCCGGGACGAGCTCCGCCGCGCCGGGCATCGTCCGCACCGGCTGGCCGCCGTTGTCGGCGAGCGCCAGCGTCAGCTGCTCGATCAGAACCTTGGTTGGGGCTGTGGTGCCCAGCAGCGCGGCCAGGGCGTCGCCGAGCTGCCGAAAGGGCGTGGTCTTGAGTCTGCGTCGATCGGCGTCGCTGAGGTGGACCCCGTGCGCGGAGAACAGCGCCGCGTACGCGCGGCCCCACGAGCCGGAGGTGGCGATGAGCAGGTCGTCGAGGTCGAACACGATGCCGTCGGGGCACAGGGGCTGAGTCACCGGGATCTCCTTCACATCAGGCCAGCAGCCGGGCCAGGTCGGTGGCGTGTCTGAGCGCGTCGGCGAGATCGGCGTGCAGGCGCCGCAGCCGGGAGACGCCGCCGGTGGGGTCGGGGGTCGCCGCTGGGAGATGATCTCCCGCGACAGCGCGATCACGGCCGAGATCCAGAACCCGGCGTGCAGGCCGAGGTCGTCGCCGAGCCGGGCCAGGACCCGCCGGCGGTCGGCGGCCGGGCCGATGAACAGCCAAACCTTGGCCAGGTCGTATCCGGCCGGCCGCCAGGCCGTGAACTCGAAATCGATGAGCGCCGGACCGCCACGGCCGGTCAGAGCGTTGGCCAGGTGCGCGTCGCCGTGCTCGACCTGCAGCGGTGGCGCGGCCCGCTCCAGCAGCTCGGCGAGCATCCGCAGATGCCGCTCGCGCAGCACCGGGTTATCGAGCCTGCGCAGCTGCGCCGGATAGTCGTCGTCGCGGGGCACCCCATCCGGCCGCCAGGCGTGCAGCGCGGACAGCAGATCCAGCAGCGTGTCGATGTCGCGGGCGGACACCGTCCCGGACTGGTAGCGCAGCGGATGCAGCGGTCGCCCGTCGAGCATGGTGACGATCACCAGCGGCTCGTCGGGGTCGGCAGCGACCAGCTCTGGGGTGCGCACCGCCGGAGGGTCTGCCTGCATGGCCTGGTAGACCGTGATCTCGTGGCGGCAGCGGTCCAGCCAGAACGGCCGCAGGTCCGTGGGCCGCTTGGCCATGACCGGGACACCGCCTACACGGCCGGGCCACAGCGCGGACGTGTCGCTGTGCCGCACCGGCCCGGTCGGCCGGAACCGGGGGCAGATCCGCGCGATCGCGTCCGCGAACGTGTTCGGGGTGTCACCCACGGTGCGCCTGCCCGGCATCGTGGATGTCGGCCAGCACCCTCCAGGAGGCCACCGGCGCCGTCTGGCTCGACAGCGCCGCGACGAACGCCTCGGCCTCGCCGAGCAGCTCGGCCAGCGGGCGGCTGCCGTCGAGCTCCAGGCGGCGGCCAACGGGCAGCGCTGCCAGGTACGCCGCGGCGGCCCGCTCGATGCCCGCCCGGACGCTCGGCGCGCTCAGGTGCGCGGCGATCGGGCCCCGCACCGCTGCCCGGCGGGCGGTCACCTCGTCAGAGACGCGCAGGTAGATGTAGGCGTCGGGGGTGAAGACCTCGCCGAGCTCGGCGGCTTGGCTGTAGAGCTCGGCGGCGTACGACGGCGCGGCGGGCACGCCGAGGGTGGCCACCCCGAACTCGTAGGTGATCAGCGTGAGCGGGCTGCGGTCGAGCAACACGACCGGGTGACCGGCACGGCGTCCAGCAGCGGTCCTGTCGCACTCGGCGCGTAGAAAATGCGCCAGGGCGGCGATCACGGCATGGTGGTCGCGGGGCGGGAACGGCGGAAGCGGACCCATCTCGGCGTACTCCGCGACGGCCACCCCGCCGACCGGCTGGGCCAGCGCGTGGACCAGAGTGGTTTTTCCCGCGTAGCTGAGTCCTTCGACCGCGACCACGAGCGGGTCGAGGGATTGGGATGAACCGGCCACGGCGTGCCTCCCTGCATTGACGTGACGACAGGACTAGGAGTGGTAGGTGTGCTGACGACGGTGGGCCAGACCCCAGACACCGCAATCCCGGCCGGCGACGCGCAGACGCTGCATGGCGTCGCGGCCCATTTCCAGCTCGGCGAGATCATCGAAGTGCGGGAGATCACCGAAGGCGTGATGAACCGCAACTGGCAGGTCACCACGGACACCGGCCGGTACGCGGTCAAACAGGTGCTGGACGTCTCGGCCGACAAGGCCCGCCGCCAGCACGAGGTCACCGCCGCGCTGGCCGCAGCAGGACTGCCGGTACCCGCGCCGGTGACCGGCGGCGAGGGCGACACGGTGTGGGAGATCCCGGCGGGCGCGTTCGCCGTCCTGCCGTGGGTCGCCGGCGCCCACCAGCCGTGCCTGCAGTGGAGCCTGGAGCAGTGCCGCCGCGTCGGCGACCTGCTGGCCGAGCTGCACGGCGCGCTCGCCGGGCTCCTGCCCGGTGCCGAGCCCGCGCCCGCTCAGGTGGCCGAGCCGGCCAAGGCGAAGGCGGCCATCGACCGCTACCTGGCGATCATCGGCGACCTGCCGGTCCTGGAGCCGTTTGACGCCCTGGTCCGCGACCGGCTGCAGCAGCGACGTGATCTGCTGGAGCAGGTCGCGCACCTGCGCCCGGACGAGACGGCGCTGGTGAGCCCGATCGGCTGGGTCCACGGCGACTTCCACGACCTGAACCTGCTCTGGGGCGACGGCGGCCAGGTCGCCGCTGTCGTCGACTGGGACCGGCTGTCGCAGCGGCCGCTGGCCGCAGAGGTGGTCCGCTCGGCGACGCTGATGTTCGCCCACGGCGACGAGCGCGGGCTCGACCTCGACCGGGTTTCGGCGTTCGTCAGCGGCTACACCGCCCGGCGCCCGCTCACGCCGACCGAGCTCGCCGACGCCGAGCACCGCCTCTGGTGGGACCGGGTCTGCGACCTGTGGCAGCTCAAGCGCCACTACGACCAGGGCAGCTCCTCGTGCGACCACCTGTTCGTCTCGGCGGCCGCGCTGCTGTCCTGGTGGACCGACCACCGGGCTGACGTCGCCGGCGCGCTCGGCGCACGCTGACACCCACCACGGCAAGGCTGAGGCCCCCGCACCCGCAGATCGGGTCGGGGGCCTCAGCACGTCACGGTGCGGCGCGGCCGGGCGTGACGGCTACGAAGCGCGCGGCGCCACGTACGCCATCAGGCGGCCCCTGCAGCGGGACCGCCCTTCCTTGCAGGCGAACTACGCCTGCGCCTTGACCCACATCGCGGCGGCGGCCACCAGCGCGGGCAGCTCCGGCGGGGTCGGCAGGCTGGCGACATCGGCGACCGGCACCCAGCGGGCGGCGTCGACCTCCTCCAGCTGCGGGCTGATCGCCGTGGTCACCGCCCGGAGCACGTACACCGGGTCGATGTGCCGGTGCTCGCCGACCTTCGAGTCCCGCACGTCCATCTCCAGCACCACGAACGGGCGCGGGTAGCTGACCACGGCCGGATGGGTGAACAGCGGCACGTCGACCGGCTCGGCTTCGACACCGGTCTCTTCCCGCGTCTCGCGGATCGCGCCGGCGAGCGGGTCCTCGTTGTCGTCCAGGTGCCCGCCCGGGTAGAGCCACACCCCGGCCTTGCGGTGGAACACCAGCAGCACCCGCCCCTCGGCGTCGAACACGAGCGCGCTGGCGGTGAAGTGGCGGATCGTCACGACCGGTTCCCTCCTCGGGCGATGGCGGCGACCTGCCCTGCCATCCACTCTAGAGTCGCGTCGTCCAGGCCCGGGTGAACGGGCAGCTGGAACGTCGACGCGGCGAACGCCTCCGCGTTCGGGCACGCCGTGGCGTACGCGCTAAACAGCGGCCGGTGGTACAGCGGCCGGTATCCCCATCGGATCGAGTCCGGCGGCAGGCCCGCCGACGCCAGCGCGGCGCCGATCTCGGCCTGCCGGGCGTGGGCGATGAGGACCAGGCTGTAGTAGTTGGGGGTGTCGTCCTCGCCGTAGACGAGCTCGCGGAGCAGCCCATCCAGCGGCAGCGCGTCCAGGATGCGCCGGGCGTTGGCGGCCCGGCGGGCGAGCTGCCGTGGCAGCTGTCCCAGCCGGACGAGCCCGACGGCGGCCGCCAGGCCGCCCAGCTTGAAGTTCGTGCCGTGGACCGCGCTCTTGAGGTGGCCCAGATGGGTGTAGTGGTCGATCCGGTCGGCCAGCTCCTCGTCGTCGGTGAGCAGGAAGCCGCCCTCGCCGGTGGCCACCAGCTTCCGGTCGTGCGTCGACAGGGCGCCGACGCGGCCGATCGTCCCGGCGTGGCGGCCGCCGATCCGGGTGCCGTGAGCCTGGCAGGCATCCTCCACGATCGGGACGCCGGCCTGCTGCAGCACCGCCGCGGCCGCACGCTCGTCGTTCGGATACCCCCAGAGCGGCAGGACGAGCGCCGCCTTCGTCCGTCGGCTGATCTTCCGTTCGACGTCGGCCGGATCCAGGGCCAGCGAGCCGGGCTGGGTGTCGACGATGACGGGGGTGGCGCCCCGGGTCAGGATCGGCATGGCGGTCGGGCCCACCGCGGTGGCGGGCACCAGAACCTCAGCGCCGGGACCGACGCCCATCGCGACGAGCGCCGCGTCGATCGCCGTGGTGCCGGAGCTGACCGCCAGCGCGCGGCGGACCCCGAAGTAGTCGGCCAGGGCGGTCTCGTACACCGGGAGGTTGACCGCGCCGCCGGACAGGCGGCCGTCCTCGAGGACGGCCCGCAAGGCTTCGATCTCACCGGTCAGCGGGGGAGCGTACCGGTCGTCGACCGGGTTCGCGGTGTCGTAGCGGGTCTCAGTTGTGGTCATAGGTCAGCACCACCTTGATGGTCTGGTCGGGGCGGTCGGTGATCAGCGCGTACGCCTCGGCGGCGCGCGAGAACGGGATCCGGTGCGTGATCAGCCCGTCGGTGCGGACCGCGCCGGTGGCGATGAGCTGCCGGGCGGTCTGGTTGAGCCGATCGAGGGTCCACAGCGGGTGCGTCCGCTGGTCGCAGCCGTTGATCGTCATCGACGAGATCAGCGTGATGCGGTTGCGGTGGTACTCCTCGCTCAGCCGCAGGCCGGCCTGGTCACCGTGGTACGACGCGATGGTGGCGACCCGGCCGCCGACCCGCAGGCTGCGGATCGTCTCGTTCAAACCGGTGACCGACCCGGAAGCCTCGATGCCGGCGTCGGCGCCCGCTCCGCCGGTCATCTCGTGCACCGCCGCGGCGACGTCGACGCCGTTGCCGGCGAGGATCGCGTGCACGCCCAGCGCCTGAGCTTCCTGGACCCGCAGCGCGTGCCGGTCGACGCCGAAGACGGTCGCGCCGGCGCGCTGGGCGAACTGGGCGGCCAGCAGCCCGACGGTGCCCAGGCCCATCACCACGACGGCGTCGCCGAGCTGCAGCGTGGCGTCGTGGACACCGCCGAGCGCGACCCGGCCGAGGATGTGGAACACCGCCCGTTCCGGATCGGTCCCGGCGGGCAGCAGCCGATCGGCGGCAGCCGAATCGGTGATGACGTGGCCGGTGGCGTGCGGGGCGTCCAGCGCCAGTAGGTCCCCGGCCCGGACCGCCGTGACCGCGGCGCCGACCTGGGCCACCCGGGCGATCGACTCGTAGCCGGGCACGACCGGGTAGGCGCGGCCGGGGCCGTCGACGTAGTACCGCTGCGGCGTCCACGTGCGGTGCAGCGACGCCGCGGTGCCGCGCAGCCAGGCGATCTCGGTGCCGTGGCTGATGCCCGAGATCACCGTCTGCGCGTACACGTCGTGCTCGCCCAGCGCGGGAAGCTGGTCCTCGATCAGCTCGACGCAGCCGGGCTCGGTGATCCACAGCCTGGTGCAGGTGGGACCGCTCGGAGCCGACGTCTCGGCGACGTCGACCGTGGTGGGTTGTGTCATCCCATCTCCAAGGGGGATAGGAGCTGGCACCGGTGCCAGCTCATGGATGTGGTGGTGCAGGTAGGGGAGGCCGTCAGGGCGGCGGTCACCAGGTGATGGGCGGCTGGCCGGCATGGTCGGTGACGCGCCACAGGACGCCGTCGACCTCGGCGGCGGTACGGGCGGGCCGAGCTGTCGGGGCCACCAGCGCACGGGCTCCGCGTGCCAGGCCCTCGCGCCACGCCGTCACCCGCTCGTCCAGGGGCGGGACGACGGCGATCGCCTGGCTGTAGACCTGGCCGCCTTGCACGAAGTCGGTCCACATGCGGCGGCCCCACGCCGCGCCGCCGTCGAGGCTGCGACCGGCGAAGAACGCCAGCCAGGAGCCGATCATGTCGGCGTGGAAGTCGCCGTCGGCGACCCGGCAGCCGGTGTCCACCCGGGGCCGGGCCGACAGGTCGACGAGCTCGCCCAGAGCCCGGCCGACGCCAGACAGGATCGTGCGCAGGTCGTCGTCGTGCAGCGGGTAGCGGGACACCGCCCCGTACTTGAGGTGCGCCGACCCGATCCGTGGGTCGGGGCAGTGACAGAGGCCCGCGCCGGCGTCGGCCAGATCGGCCGACAGGTGCAGGTGGTCGGAGTACGACGTCGGCCACATCGACAGGTCGGTGAACCCGCCCGCCCGGTGCAGCGCGTCGGCGGTGACCAGGGCGGTCCCGCCGATGATCTGGACCGGGAACGGGTCGACGAGCCCGGAGGCGGAGTCCAGCAGCGGCGCCTGCGGCAGGTAGTCCACCGGCCACGTGTTGAACCGGGTGCTGAACTCGGCCAGAGGCGGATCGAGCCGGCCGATCCGGGCGATCGGCATGATCTCGCGTGGCGCGAGCGCCCGGTAGTACACCGGGGTCATCACCGCAGCCGCGTGCGGGTCGCGATGCCACAGCCCCTGCAGGGCGTAGGCCGCCCCGGCAGCGAAGTGCGGCTGGAACACGCAGTCGTCGTCGCCGAACAGCAGCCACGGCGCCTCGGCGGCCGCGACGGCGGCGTTGCGTGCCGCCCACGCTCCCCGGTGCGCCAGGCGCAGCACCCGCACCGGCACCGGTCCTGGCAAGGATCGGTAGTGCTCGAGCACCGCGGCGGTGTGGTCGGTCGACCCGTCGTCGACGACCACGATCTCGGCCAGCGCCTGCCCGGCCTGCGCGAGGAGGCTGTCCAGCGCCCAGGTCAGCGGGTTGTCGCGCAGGGCGGTGTCCGGGTCGGCCGGGCAGCGGTTGTAGGTGGCCAGCAGCGCTGACACCTGCTGGCGCGTCTCGGGGATGTCCAGCGCGGCGGTGAACTGGGCGTCAGCGTGCAGGTCAGCCACCGCGTCGGCGAGCCGGTCCATCAGTCCTCCGTCTTCTCGTGTTGGTAGCTCGTGCCGAGCAGCGCCTTGCGGACGACGCGGCCCAGGCACCACCACGGGCCGATGCTGGAGATCAGGGCTGCGGCCAGCCCGCCGACGGCCGCCGCAGCGGGCCCGGGGACCTGCTGGCCTTGAGCGCGCAGGTGCCGCCCAATCGCGGCGAACGGCAGCAGGTACAGGCCGAGGGCGGCAGCGGCCGCCAGCGCCGAGGCGTCCTTGCGGCGGGCCAGCACCGGCAGCGCCACGGTGGCGAGGACGGCGGGGGACTGCCCGAGCCACAGGACGCCCCTGCCGAGCCCTTGCGTGGTGATCGCGGTCCGCGTGAACGGGGTGCCGAGCTGGGCGGCAGCGGCCAGCCGGTGCGCGGTCAGATAGTCGGGATAGGCCCAGAACCACTGCCGGGTCTGCTGGATCGACAGCCAGGCGGTCGGCGGGCTGTCGGCGTACTCCAGCAGCGGCAGCGGCTCGATCGGAATCCCGGCGGCGCTGGCCAGGTAGCCCAGCGCGTGGTCCTCGTTCATCGTGGCCGTCGGCAGGCCGGACATCGCCTGCAGCACGTCGGCCCGCAGGAAAAGGCCGTGGCCGACGCAGTGCGCGAAGCGCGGCACACGCGCCCGGCCGCGCGTGCGGCGGGCCTGGGACGCCTGCCGCCGCAGGCGGGGGATCTCCCGGGCCAGCGTCCAGCGCGACTGCATCAGCGCGATGCCGTCGGCGACCAGGCCGTGCTGGCCCAAGCCCGTGGTGAACAGCGCCGACTGCTGCGCGATGCGGACATCGCCCTGGGCGGCGGCCGCCGCCACCGTGGGCAGCGTCGCCGGATCCGGACGGGAGTCGGCGTTGTAGACGGCCACGAAGACGCTGGTCAGCGGCACGCCGTCAGCGGCCAGCCGTGCGAGCTCGACCTGCGCCGCGTAGTTGATCTGATCGGCCATATCGCCGTGCGGATCGGCCAGGTGGTGGTGCGTCACGTGCGCGCCGCCGTGGTCCTGGCCGGCCAGCTGCGCCGCGAGGTCGGGCGTCGACGGGCCCGCGCCGCTGGCGACGAGCTCCGCCTCCGTGGTCACGATCACCACCGACGCCGGGCCCCAGGCGCGGGCCAGGCCGGCGAAGTACGCCACCGTGTCGGTGATGAGCTTCTGCTCGCGCAGCATCGGCACGATGAGCAGGAAGTACGGCTTGACGTCGGCGACGGGCGCTGGCTGCGGCTGGCTGACGAAGTCCAGCGACCGCATGGTGTGGCGGGCACCCGACAGGCCGCGCACCGCTACCGCCGCGGTGGCGGCCCAGGCCAGCCCGGTCAGGACCTGCCGGGGCTTCACGCGATCACCGAGCCAAGCCGCAGCACCGAGAACGCTTCCCGGAATCCGCCCGTGGTCGACGCCCCCCGGAATCCGGGCAGGTGCATCCCGGGCGCTCCCACGTGGCTGGCCTGGCCTTCGCCTTTCGCGGCCGCCGACTGGCTGGCGTAGCAGTGCAGCGCGGCCAGGCGGCGGTCGGCGGCGGACGTGATGTCCTCCAGGTACTGCGGGGCCCCGATCGGCGACCAGACCTCGTAGCCCAGGATCGTCGGCACCCAGTGCGCCGCCCCGCACTGCGGGTAGTTGCGGCTGCCCGCCATCCCGGCTGCCCGCCAGCACAGGGCGAACGCGGCCTGGTGGTCGAAGCTGGCGTCGTCGGGGTGCGGCAAGTAGAGCAGCTGTGGACGCTGCTCTCGCAGCAACGCCATGACGGCGGTGAACTGGTCGGTGTCGTGCGGATCCAGCAGCCCGTCGCCCAGCCGCAGGAACCGCAGCGCCGTCTCCGGAACACCGAGGGCGGCCGCCGCCTGGGTGGCCTCCCGCTCGCGGATGGTGCCGGCCGCCTGGCGGTCGGTGGCGGTGGCGCCCTGCTCGCCGGACGTGAGGTAGGCGATCGCCACCTCTCGCCCGGCGTCGACGTGGTTGGCGATCGAGCCGCCGCAGCCGAGCACCTCGTCATCCGGGTGTGGCGCGATGACAAGGATCCTCGTCTTGTCCTTACCGGTCATGATCTTCCCCGATCGGTTGGAGGGTTACCTGCAACCGCGTCGGTACGCCGGTGGTCGGACGGGACTAGGAGCTGTTCGGGGTTCGGATCTCGGTGGGCTTGTTGGTGGGCTGGTGACGGCTGGTAGAACTCGGTGGTGGCGCGTTTCGATGTGACGGATGCCGAGTGGGCGTTGATCGAGCCGTATCTGCCGG
>NZ_JBFAOU010000148.1:0-20628 GCF_040675365.1 Catellatospora sp. NPDC049609
CGGGGCGGGGCGGGGCGGGGCGGGGCGGGGCGGGGCGGGGCGGGGCCGGGCCGGGCCGGGCGGTCGGGTGGCCCGGGGTGGAGCGGCTGCGGGCGTGGTGGCGGTGTGCGGTGCGGTGGCTGGGGGTCAGGCGGGGACGACGCGGCGCAGGGCGATGTCGCCGGAGGCGGTGCGGGCCTTGAGGGTCAGCGTCGTCGGGGTCGCGGTGGGCGCCGGCACGCTGCCGGCCATGTGCAGGTCGCTGCTGGTGCGGCCGGACGCGGTGCTCAGATCCAGCCAGACCCCGGTGCCCGCGGCCACCCCGACGGTGATGTCGCCGCTGGCCGAGTTCAGCTTCAGCTCGCCGCTGCGCGCCACCCCGATGGCGATGTCGCCGGAGGCGGTGGTGACCCGCGCGTCGGACTCGGCGCCGCCGACCTCGACGTCACCGCTGGCGGTGTGCACGGTGACGGTGCGGCCGACCGGTCCGGTCCGCACGTCGCCGGAGGCGCTGTTGATGCGCAGGTGGCCGCCGATGGAGCCGAGCCGCACGTTGCCGCTGGCGGTGTTGACGCCGGCGTCGCCGGTGACCTGGCCGAGGACCACGTCGCCGCTGGCGGTGTGCACCACCGCGTCGTGGTAGACGCCCTCGCACACCGCGTCGGCCGAGGCGATCCGGACGGTCAGCCCGCTGCCGGTGGGCAGCTCGACGCGCACGTGCAGCTTGGCGCGGCGGAACAGCCGCCAGCCGCCGTGCTCGGGGGCGGACACCAGCAGGTGCCGGCCCTCCTTGAACTCGATCTTCGTCTCGCGTACGGCCTCGGCGCTGGCCTCGCTCGCGTCCATCGCGGTGACGCTGACCGTGGCGGTGTCGCGGTCGGAGGCGACGACTTCGAGGCGGCCCGCGGCGACGCGCAGGTCGGCCCGGATGGTGCCCTTGCAGGCGAAGGTCTGTTCCATGTCGGTCTCCTTCGGGGTCAGGCCTGGGCGTAGCCGGTGACCCGGCGGCCGAGGTGGTGGGTGGGCGGCGGGGCGACCGGGCGCAGCGCGTTGGCGGTGGCGCGCACCAGCCAGGAGTTGACGGAGACGCCCTCGGCCGAGGCGGCCTTCTCGACGGCCTCCTTGAGCTGCTCGGGCAGGCGGAGGGTGAGGCGCGCCTGGTCGCCGCCCTCGGTCAGCGGCGGGGCGGGCGCGGGCTCGGGCACGGTCTCGTAGGCGGCCGGGACGGCGCGGGTGACCACGAGGTCGGCCTCGCGGCCGCGGATGCGCACCTCGACGGTCGGGCCGTCGAGCTTGGTGGTGATCTCGGCCGAGGCGTCCGCGAGCACCTCGATCAGGCAGAGCCTGGCCGACGCGTCGAGTGCGAGCGTCAGCAGTTCGGCGGTGCGGGCGATGTCGTCGCCGGCGGGCGCCGCCGCGGCGGCGAGATCCCGCCGCAGCGACTCGAGATACGGTGACAGGTCCATGACATCACTATGACGTCAGAAGTGACGTCACGCAAGTGTCACCGTGACGTCGGATCGCACCGTCAATGACGTCAGCCCGAGCCTCGCCGGATCGATCTTGCGCGAAGTGTTAGGGGTTCGTCCGTTTGGTGCGTGTCGTACCCACAGTTCGCGCAAGATCAACGGGGAGGGGTGGGCGGGGTCGGGTTTTGGACAGGGACAACACCGGCTATATCCCACCAGCGGATCGGGCGTGGGGGACCGATAAGCTGGCGCGTGTGACTGAGATGGTGAAGCCCCACGTGCAGTTGATCGCTTGGACCAACTTCCAGGCTCCGGCCGACGTGCCGTGGGACACCGACGCCGAGGGCGGCCAGGCGCTGGCGGAGTTCGCCGGCCGGGCCTGCTACCAGTCCTGGACGAAGCCGAACCCGGCGACCGCGACGAACGAGGGTTACCTGCGCCACATCCTGGAGGTGGGTCACCTGTCTGTGCTGGAGCACGGCACCGCGACCTTCTACTTCACGGGCGTCTCACGTTCCTTCACGCACGAGCTGATCCGGCACCGGCACTTCTCCTACTCCCAGCTGTCCCAGCGCTACGTGCCCGAGCGCGACGCGGCGATGGTGGAGCCGGACGTGATCGCGGCCAACCCGGAGCTGCACAAGAAGTTCGTCGAGGCCGGCGAGGCCGCCGTGCGGGCGTACAACGAGCTGCTGGAGGGGCTGGAGGCGACCTTCGCCGACGTCCCGAACGCCACCCTGCGGCGCAAGCAGGCCCGCCAGGCCGCCCGCGCGGTGCTGCCGAACGCCACCGAGACCCGGATCGTGGTCACCGGCAACTACCGCGCCTGGCGCCACTTCATCGCGATGCGGGCCACCGAGCACGCCGACGTGGAGATCCGCGAGCTGGCCATCGCCACCCTGCGCCAGCTGCAGGAACTCGCCCCGAACGTGTTCGGCGACTTCTCCATCAGCGCCCTGCCGGACGGCACGGAGATCGCCTCCAGCGTCTACACCTGGGAGTCGTGAGGGCCGCTCTCGACCCTGCTCTGGTCCGCTAGGTTGTGTGCATGACGAACGACGCTCAACGGCCATTCGGCCGCCTGCTCACCGCGATGGTCACGCCGTTCTCCGCCGACGGGTCCCTCGACGTCGACGGAGCGGCCGCCCTCGCGGCCTATCTCGTGGACGAGCAGCGCAACGACGCGTTGGTCATCAACGGCACCACCGGCGAGTCGCCGACGACCACCGACGCGGAGAAGGAGGCGGTGCTGCGCGCCGTCGTCGAGGCGGTGGGCGACCGGGCCCGGGTGGTGGCCGGGGTGGGCACGTTCAGCACCCACCACACGGTCGAGCTGGCCCGCTCGGCGGAGAAGGCGGGCGTGCACGGCCTGCTGGTGGTCTCGCCTTACTACTCCAAGCCGCCGCAGACCGGCCTGGTCAAGCACTTCACCACGGTCGCCGACGCGGTCGACCTGCCCGTGCTGCTCTACGACATCCCGCACCGCACCGGCGTGGCGATCTCCACCGACACCATGGTCACCCTCGCCGAGCACCCGCGCATCGTGGGCGTGAAGGACGCCAAGGGCGACCTGGCGGCGGCCAGCTGGGTGATGCGGCGGGCGCCGTTCGCGTACTACAGCGGTGACGACGCGGCGACCCTGCCCCTGCTGTCGGTGGGCGGCGTGGGCGTGGTCGGCACGTCGACCCACCTCACCGGCCGCGGCACCAAGGAGATGATCGAGGCGTACGAGCGCGGCGACGTCGCCGCCGCGCGGCGCCTGCACCTCGAGCTGCTTCCCCTGTACACCGGAATCTTCCGCAGCCAGGGCGTGATCCTGGTGAAGGCCGCGATGAACGCGCGCGGCCTGCCCGCAGGTCCCGTTCGCGCGCCGCTGGTCGACGCGACCGAGGCGGAGCTGGCGCAACTGCGCATCGACTGCGCGGACGCCGGCCTGCCGATCTAGACGCCACCGGGCGGCCCGCGCCGCCCCAGCACGACGGTGCGTGCGCCGCAGCCCTGAATGGCAGCGCCCGCGCCGGTAAACATAAGGAGTGATACATATTGACCGCGCCGCAAATGGAATCCGGGCGTAACGCGAATCTCGGCGCACCGCCGCCGCTGCCCGAGGGGGGCCTGCGGGTCATCCCGCTGGGCGGCCTGGGCGCGATCGGCCGGAACATGACCGTCTTCGAGTTCGGCGGCAAGCTGCTGATCGTCGACTGCGGGGTGCTGTTCCCGGACACCGCCGACCAGCCGGGTGTGGACCTGATCCTGCCCGACTTCGCCCCGATCCTGGACCGCCTGGGCGACGTCCAGGCCATCGTGCTCACGCACGGCCACGAGGACCACATCGGCGCCGTGCCGTACCTGCTCGCCCACAAGAACGACATCCCGCTGGTCGGCTCCCAGTTCACCCTGGCGCTGATCGAGGCGAAGCTGGCCGAGCGGCGCATCACGCCGTACACGCTGACCGTCGCCGAGGGGCAGCGGGAGCGGCTCGGGCCGTTCGAGCTGGAGTTCTTCGCGGTCAACCACTCGATCCCGGACGCGCTGGCCGTCGCCATCCGCACCGAGGCGGGCCTGGTGCTGCACACCGGCGACTTCAAGATGGACCAGCTGCCGCTGGACGGGCGCATCACCGACCTGGCCGGCTTCGCCCGGCTCGGCGCGGAGGGCGTGGACCTGCTGCTGTCGGACTCGACCAACGCCGAGATCCCGGGCTTCGTCTCGCCGGAGAAGCAGATCGGCCCGGTGCTCGCGTCGATCTTCGGCAAGGCGACCGGCCGCATCATCGTGGCCTCGTTCGCCTCGCACGTGCACCGGGTGCAGCAGGTGTTCGACGCCGCCGAGGAGCACGGCCGCAAGGTCGCCCTGATCGGCCGGTCGATGGTGCGCAACATGGGCATCGCCCGTGACCTCGGCCTGCTGAAGGTCAAGGCGGGCCTGGTGGTCAACATGGAGGAGGCGGCCAACCTGCCGCCGGACGAGATCGTGCTGATGTCCACCGGCTCGCAGGGCGAGCCGATGAGCGCCCTGGGCCGGATGGCCACCGGCGACCACCGGCACATCACCATCGGCCCCGGCGACACGGTGGTGCTGGCCAGCTCGCTGGTGCCCGGCAACGAGACCAGCGTGTACCGGGTGATCAACCAGCTCGCGCGGGCCGGCGCCAACGTGATCCACAAGGACGTGGCCAAGGTGCACGTGAGCGGCCACGCCCCGGCGGGCGAGCTGCTCTACCTGCTGAACGTGGTCAAGCCCAGCAACCTGATGCCGGTGCACGGCGAGTGGCGGCACCTGCGCGCGCACGCCCAGCTCGGCGTCGACTCGGGGGTCGACCCGCAGCGCGTGGTGCTCTGCGAGGACGGCGACGTGGTGGACCTCGTCGACGGCCAGGCCAAGCTGGTCGGCCACGTGAAGAGCCGGTACGTCTATGTGGACGGTCTGGCCATCGGCGACGTCGGCGAGAGCCTGCTCACCGAGCGCCGGGTGCTGGGCGACGGCGGCTTCATCGCGGTCACCGTGGTCGTGGACTCGGTCACCGGCAAGGTGGTCGGCGGGCCGCTGCTGTCGGCGAAGGGCTTCTCCGAGGACCCGACCGCGTTCGACCCGGCGCTGCCGCTGGTCACCGAGGCGCTGGACCGGGCCGCCCTGGACGGGGTCACCGACTCGCACCAGCTCCAGCAGATCGTGCGCCGGGTCGTCGGCCGCTGGGTCAACGAGGCGTACCGGCGCCGGCCCATGATCGTCCCGTCCGTCCTGGAGGTCTGATCCCGACCGTCCGCTGTGGCCCTCCGCGTTGATCATGCGGTTACCGATTCGACACGCCGTCGTGGCGTTTCGTGAGTTCATGATCAACGCGGAGGGGTTACGGTGTTCGGCATGGCGGGCCGTACCTCCCAACCGAGCCGTCGTCGAGCAGCCACGCCGACGAAGGCGACGGCCGCGCGTACCCGACAGACGGCCGCCCGCCGCGCCCCGGCCCGGCGGCCGCGCGCCCGGGTGCGCCGGTCCCGCTTCACCGCGAACCCGGTGGCCCTGCTCGGCCGCATGCTGGGCGCGATCTGGATGGCGGCCGCCCACGGCGTCGGCTGGCTGGCGCGTGCCGCGGGCACGCAGGCGGCCAAGGCCCGCGACCTCGACCCGGAGCACCGCCGCGACGGCGTCGGGCTGCTGCTGCTCGGCCTCGCGGTGCTGCTCGGCGTCGCGATCTGGGGCAACGGCGCCGGGCCGTTCGGCACCTGGCTCGCCGACACCGTCCGCTTCTTCATCGGCGCCACCGCGGCCGCGCTGCCGCTGCTGATGGCGGTCTCCGCGATCCGCATCATGCGTTCCGAACCCGACCCGGCCCAGCGCGGCCGCGGCGTCGTCGGCTGGACCGCACTGCTGGTGTCCTCCACCGCCATCCTGCACATCGCCCAGGACCCGGTCGACGTGCTGCAGATGGAGTACGCCGGCGGCCTGCTCGGCCGGTTCGTCGGCGGCGGCGTGGCGAGCGCGGTGTCCGGCTGGGTCGCGACGCCGCTGTTCGTCATCCTGCTCGTGTTCGGCCTGCTGGTGATCACCGCGACGCCGGTCAACCGGATCCCGGAGCGGCTCGCCCACCTGCGCGACGTGATCATGGGGGTGGCCACCCCGGAGCGCTCCGACGAGGACGTCGAGGAGGACATCCCGGCGCCGCGCCGCCGCAAGCGGCTCACCCCGCCCGCCGCGTTCACCGCGCCGGACCCCGACGACGACTACGACGAGGAGGAGCTGGAGCGGCTCGCCGCGCAGGAGACGGTGGCCATCGAGCGCCAGCCCCGGCCGCCGCGCCGCAAGCCCGAGGCGCCCCAGCACACCCCACCGCCGACCAAGACCGAGCAGCTGCTGCTGCCCAGCCTCGGCGGCGACTACACCCTGCCCCCGCCGAACCTGCTCAAGCAGGGCGAGGCCGCCAAGGCCCGGTCCAAGGCCAACGACGAGGTCATCGCCGCGCTCGCGCACGTGTTCGACCAGTTCGACGTCGACGCGGCGGTGACCGGGTTCACCCGCGGCCCGACGGTCACCCGCTACGAGGTCGAGCTCGGGCTCGGCGTGAAGGTCGAGCGGATCACCGCGCTGTCGCGCAACATCGCGTATGCGGTCAAGAGCCCCGACGTGCGCATCCTGAGCCCGATCCCGGGCAAGAGCGCGGTCGGCGTGGAGATCCCCAACACCGACCGGGAGGACGTGGCGCTCGGCGACGTGCTGCGCTCGCGTACGGCCACCGGCGACCAGCACCCGATGGTGGTGGCGCTGGGCAAGGACATCGAGGGCGGCTACGTGGTGGCCAACCTCGCCAAGATGCCGCACATCCTGATCGCCGGCGCGACCGGCGCGGGCAAGTCCTCCTGCCTGAACTCGCTGCTGGTGTCGATCCTGGCGCGCGCCACGCCGGACCAGGTGCGGCTGCTGCTGATCGACCCCAAGCGCGTCGAGCTGACCGGCTACGAAGGCATCCCTCACCTGGTCACCCCGATCGTGACGAACCCGAAGAAGGCCGCCGACGCGCTGGAGTGGGTCGTCCGCGAGATGGACATGCGCTACGACGACCTGGCCGCGGCCGGGGTGCGCCACATCGACGACTACAACCGCAAGCTGCGGGCCGGGCAGATCAAGCCGCCGCCGGGCTCGGAGCGCGTGCTCACGCCGTACCCGTACCTCCTGGTGGTGGTCGACGAGCTGGCCGACCTGATGATGGTCGCCCCGCGTGACGTCGAGGACTCGATCGTGCGCATCACCCAGCTGGCCCGCGCCGCGGGCATCCACCTGGTGCTGGCCACCCAGCGCCCGTCGGTGGACGTGGTGACGGGTCTGATCAAGGCCAACGTGCCGTCCCGGCTGGCGTTCGCGACCAGCTCCCTGGCCGACTCGCGGGTCATCCTGGACCAGCCCGGCGCGGAGAAGCTGATCGGCCGCGGCGACGGCCTGTTCCTGCCGATGGGCGCCAGCAAGCCGCAGCGCATCCAGGGCGCCTGGGTCAGCGAGAACGAGATCAACGAGATCGTCGGGTTCTGCAAGCGCCAGCGCGAGCCGGAGTTCCGCCCCGAGGTGCTGGCACCCGTCCAGGACACCAGGAAGAAGGTCGACGAGGAGATCGGCGACGACCTCCAGCTGCTGATCCAGGCGATCGAGCTGGTCGTGGTGTCCCAGCTCGGCTCGACCAGCATGCTGCAGCGCAAGCTGCGCGTAGGCTTCGCCAAGGCCGGCCGCCTCATGGACCTCATGGAGACCCGCGGCATCGTCGGCCCCTCCGAGGGTTCCAAGGCCCGCGAGGTCCTCATCAAGCCCGACGAGCTGGCCGAGGTCCTCGCCGGCCTCGGCGCCGACGACGACTGACCCCCACCCCGGCGGGGGCCGGGGCCGGGTGGGTCGGTCAGGCGGGGTCGGGGGTGGGGCGGGTGCGGAGGATGCTGACCAGGGCGACGGTGCTGACCAGGGACCAGACGCCCTCCAGGAGCAGGAAGCCCCAGTCGCGGCTGGTCCAGGCGAGCCAGGCGAGTACGCCGGCGCCGAGGGTGTTGGCGATCAGGTAGCCGATCGAGCGGGGAGTGGTCCAGCCGAGCTGGGCGGCGACATACCCGGCCAGCACGGTCAGTGCGCCCGCGATCTGCAGGACGTCGTGATTCATGATCGTGTGTTCTGCGCGCCGTCTTGTCGTTCCGGGTACGGCGAGCACTCGTCCGGGGCGGGCGCCGGAGGGCGCGGCCGCGTCAGAGGGTAGCTCGGGAGAGTTAACAAGGGCACCTTTTACCACGAATAGCGATAAGAAGGTGCCCTTCCTTACAGGGAAGGCACTACCCGGTATGTCGTGCGCGCCCGGTAGCCTGGTCGGGTGCCAGTAACCTCCCCGTCACCCCACGAATCGTCCGGGTCGCCGCGCCGTGTCGCGCTGCTGACGCTCGGCTGCGCCCGCAACGAGGTCGACTCGGAGGAGCTGGCCGCGCGCCTCGCGGCCGACGGCTGGCAGGTCAGCACCGACGGCGAAGGCGCCGACGTGGTCCTCGTCAACACCTGCGGCTTCGTCGAGAAGGCCAAGCAGGACTCGATCGACACCCTGCTGGCCGCCGCCGACACCGGCGCCAAGGTGGTCGCGGCGGGCTGCATGGCCGAGCGCTACGGCAAGGACTTGGCCGAGAGCCTGCCCGAGGCCGCGGCCGTGCTCGGGTTCGACGACTATCCGTCGATCTCCGCCGCGCTGAACGGCGTCCTGCGCGGGGAGAAGCACGACGCGCACACCCCGCGCGACCGCCGCGAGCTGCTGCCGATGGCCCCGGCCAAGCGCCGCGACACCGGGGTGATCGTGCCCGGCCATGCGGCCTTCACCAACGACGAGCACACCCCGGCGCACCTGCGGCCCGTGCTGCGGCACCGGCTCGACAAGAGCCCGGTGGCCTCGCTGAAGCTGGCCAGCGGCTGCGACCGCCGCTGCTCCTTCTGCGCCATCCCCGCGTTCCGTGGCTCGTTCGTCAGCCGTACGCCCGACGAGCTGCTCGCCGAGGCGGAGTGGCTGGCCAGCACCGGCGTACGCGAGCTGGTGCTGGTGAGCGAGAACTCGACGTCGTACGGCAAGGATCTGGGCGACCCGCGGGCGCTGGAGAAGCTGCTGCCGCAGCTGGCCGCGATCCGGGGCCTGGTGCGGGTGCGGGTGAGCTACCTGCAGCCCGCCGAGACCCGGCCGGGCCTGGTCGAGGCGATCGCGACCACACCGGGCGTCGCGCCGTACTTCGACCTGTCGTTCCAGCACTCGTCCGAGCCGGTGCTGCGCCGGATGCGGCGTTTCGGCTCCACCGAGCGGTTCCTGGAGCTGCTGGACAGTGCCCGCAAGCTGGCCCCGGAGGCGGGTGCGCGGAGCAACTTCATCGTCGGGTTCCCCGGCGAGACCCGTGCCGACTACGAGGAGCTGGTGCGCTTCGTCAGCGAGGCGCGGCTGGACGCGATCGGCGTGTTCGACTACTCCGACGAGGACGGCACCGAGGCCGCGACCATGGACGGCAAGGTCGGCGCGGCGACGGTCCGCCGCCGGTACGACCGGATGCTGTCGCTGGTCGAGGAGCTGTGCGCCCAGCGCGCCGAGGAGCGCCTGGGCAGCCTGGTGGACGTGCTGGTGGACACCGTCGACCGCGACGGCGTCGAGGGCCGTGCGGCCCATCAGGCGCCGGAGGTGGACGGCTCGACCATGCTGGTCAGCGGGGACGGCGGGGTCGACCTGGGCGCGCTGCACCCGGGTGACCTGGTCCGGGCCCGGGTGACCGGCACCGAGGGCGTCGACCTGGTGGCCGTGCCGGTGGAAATGATCGACGCCGCGCCCGCGGGGCGCCCCGCGCTGGCCGTGGTGGCTGGTTAGCGTGTCCGCCGTGCAGGAACGTTCGCGCCGGGTGCCGCCACTGCTCAATGCCGCCAACGTGCTCACGGTGGTGCGCATCGTGCTGGTGCCCGTCTTCGTGGCGCTGGTGATCGTTTCTGGGATGACCGACGAGCGCTGGCGGGTCGCGGCCGCGATCACGTTCGGCGTGGCGTCGTTCACCGACTACGTCGACGGCTGGATCGCCCGGCGCTTCGAGCTGGTGACCTCGTTCGGCAAGGTCGCCGACCCGATCGCGGACAAGGCCCTGACCGGCTCCGCGCTGGTGCTGCTGAGCTGGTACGACCTGCTCCCGTGGTGGGTCACGCTGGTGATCCTGGTCCGGGAGTGGGGCATCACGCTGATGCGCTTCTGGGTCATCCGGTACGGCGTCATCGCGGCGAGCCGCGGCGGCAAGCTCAAGACCGTGCTGCAGATCGCGGCGATCGCCTGGTACCTGTGGCCCTTCGGTGAGCCGTGGTCGATGGTCGGCCCCTGGCTGATGGGTGCCGCACTGCTGGTCACCGTGGTCACCGGCATCGACTACGTGATCGCGGCGATCCGGCTGCGCCGCGGCACGGCAACGACCGCCCCGTGACCGGGCAGCGCCTGCGCCGGCCCGGCGTGCCCGGGGAGCCCGTGTGATCGACCTTCCGGCGCTGGTGGAGCGGCTGGTGGCGCGGGGCGAGACGGTCGCGGCGGCCGAGTCGCTGACCGGCGGCCTGCTCACCGCGACCCTCGTCACCGTCCCCGGGGTGAGCCGGGTGCTGCGCGGCGGGCTGGTCGTGTACGCCACCGACCTCAAGCACAGCCTCGCCGGGGTGGACGCGGAGCTGCTGGCCGAGCGCGGCCCGGTCGACCCGGACGTGGCGCTGGGCCTGGCCCGGGGCGCCCGCGAGCGCTGCCGCGCCGACTGGGGCCTGGCCACCACGGGCGTGGCCGGTCCCGGGCCGCAGGACGGCGTGCCCGCCGGCACGGTGTACGTGGCCCTGGCCGGTCCGGACGCCCACGAGGAGGTCTGCTCGTTCCGGATCGACGGTGACCGGTCTCACGTCCGCTCGGTGGCCGTGGAAGTGGCGCTCGACCTGCTCCGCAAGGCGGTCGGCGCTGGTTGATCCGGCAATTGACCAGGCGAGGTTTGGCACGACTGCCGTAGTGTGTATCCCTAAGGCGCCGGCCGCCGAGCAACTTCCGCCCCCGTCCCGGCGGGGCGGGGTGTCGAAATGGCATGAAGAGAGTACGGTTCTTCTCAGCCGTCGGTGACAACCGGCGGCTGACGGCATATCGGCCGACAGTGTAGTGACGGGGAACAGTACAGGGGGTGCGACATGGTGCTTCTGCGTCGAGTTATCGGTGATGCCCTCCGTGCCCGCCGCCAGGGCCAGCACCGCACCCTGCGCGAGGTCTCCACGGCTGCCAACGTCAGTCTCGGTTACCTGTCCGAGATCGAGCGGGGGCAGAAGGAGGCGTCCAGCGAGCTGCTCACCTCGATCTGCGACGCGCTGGGCGCGCGGCTGTCCGAGGTGCTGCGCGAGGTCAGCGACACGATGGCCGTCGCCGAGCAGGTCGAGGGCGTGCTGACGCCCCCGCTGCCGCGCGGTGACCAGGCCGCCGAGCCGATGGTGCCGGTGCCGCACCGTCCGCGCACCGAGGTGGCCACCGACGGCCAGGTCTCGGTGACCGTCCGGCGGGAGAACCCGCTGCGGACCACGCTGCGGGCGACCCGCAACGTGCGTTCGGGCAACGCCGGCAACACCCGCGGGCGCGAGGTCGTCGGCGTCTAGGGCGTAACGCCCACCCGTGCCGTGGCTCCCCGCCGCGGCACGGCTCCTACCCGCCCACCACACCGGCCGCTCGCACCCCACCCGCGACCGGCCCCGCCGCGCCCTGCCTTCTTCAGCCCCCCCGCGTCCCGGCCCGTCCTCCCAAGATCGCGACGATCTTGCGCGAACTGTTGCCCTTTTGCCCAGATAGTCCGAGTCGTACCCACAGTTCACGCAAGATCGGCGCACTGGGGTGGGGCGGTGGGGTGGGTCAGGAGATGCGGACCATGTCGCCGGGGGTGACGGCGAGGATGACGGCGGCGCGGCCGCCGTTGACGGCGATGGCGACGCGGTCGGCGGAGTCGGCGAAGACGACCAGGCCGCCGGAGGGGGCGTCGGCGAAGGTGGTGCCGCGGATGGCGCGGCAGCCGCCGACGGTGAGGCGGTCAGGGAGCTGTTCGAGGGCCGCGCCGGCGGCGGCGAGCTGCACGTTGCCGAAGCGGTCCACGGTCAGCACCTCCGCCTCCAGCCAGCCGTCGCCCAGCGCCACCACGGGGTCGGGCAGCCGGACCAGGTCGTCCAGGCCGAGTTCGGGGCCGACGTCGGCCGGGTCGGCGCCGCGCGCCAGGCGGGCCGCTACCGGGGCGAACACGTCGCGGCCGTGGAAGGTGCGGGACACGTTCGGGGCGAACCACTCCTCACTGGCCAGCTCGTACGCCGCGGCGATGCCGCCCAGCGCCGTCGCGGCCCAGACCAGCAGCCCGTTGTCGGGGCCCACGAGCAGGCCGCGCTCGGTGCGCAGCAGCACCGGCCGCCGGACCGTGCCGACGCCGGGATCGACCACCGCCAGGTGCACGGCATCGGGCAGGTACGGCACGGTCTGCGCCAGCACGGCCGCGCCACGGGTGATGTCACCGGGCGCGATCAGGTGCGTCACGTCGAGGATCCGGGCCTCCGGCGCGCCGCGGGCGATCATCCCGTGGCAGGCGGCGACGAACCCGTCCGACAGTCCGTAGTCGGTCGTGAACGAGATGTAGTCGTATCCGGGCATGCCTACGAAGGTAGACCGATCCGCGCCGATGTCCACTATGGCCGGCGCGGCGAGCCGATCTCCTCGGCGGCCGCGTCCGCGACCTCCCGGTCACGCTGCCCCGGCACCGCCGTTTCGGCCCCGGTGGCACCGGCGCCGTCCGCGCTCGCCGCCCCGCCCCCGCCGGCGAGGACCGACCCCGCGGCGGGCGTCCCGGCCGCGGAGGAGAGGGCCGTCGCCGGGGTGGCACTCGAAGCCGTACTCGGCGCTGAGGCCGGTCCTGAAGCCGCGGCCGCCTCGGCGGCATTGCGGGCCGCAGTCGCGGCCGAGCCGCGGCGCTGCAGGTTGCGGAACAGCAGGAGCACCGGGATGGTGCAGATCAGCGGGCCGATGATGGCCAGCGGCCGGGTCAGCCACCAGCCCAGGTCCACGTCGGCCGGCTTGTCCATGTCGTAGCGCAGCCACAGCCAGGTCAGGAACAGGAAGATCGCCATGCCGGTGGTGTGCACCAGGTAGAGCGGCAGCGAGAACTCGTTGATCAGCTCGTTGGCCCGCTTCCAGCGCGGCCGTTCCAGCAGCACCTGCATCCGGGGGCGCAGCAGCTCGGCGAATCCGATCTGGAACACCAGCAGCGCCACGATGACGAACGTGGGCGGGGCCATGTTGGAGAAGCGCTCGCCCGGCACGCCCACCATCGACCCCGGGTAGAGACCCGAGCCGACCAGGCCGGTCAGGCCGAACAGCCCGGCCCACAGCAGCGCCCAGTCGTTGCGCCGGGGCGAGTCGACGACGTTCTGGTAGAAGAACCCCGCCTGGTGTGCCAGGCCCCACACCAGCACCATGTTCAGCCAGCCGATGTCCTCCAGGTCACTGCCGAAGCGCAGCACGTCGACGACCATCGCCGCGCCGGCCAGCCATACCAGCGCCAGCACCCCGGCCTTGCGGTGCAGCCACAGGCTCAGCGGCAGCAGCGCGATCAGCATCAAGTACACCCCGAGGAACCACAGCGGGCTGACCACCAGCTTCACCGCCCGGCCCACGCCGGTGAGGTTGAAGTACGCGCCGATCAGCGAGCCGAGCCCGATCCACAGCAGCAGCACGATCCCGGCGGGGATGAGCAGCTGCCCCATGCGGCGGCCGACGAACGCCCAGATGTTCACCCCGCGCGAGCGCGCCCGCTCCCAGGTGCGCAGGTGCACGAAGCCGCCGATGAAGAAGAACAGCGGCATGACCTGCAGCAGCCAGGTGGCCAGCCACAGCCCGCGGGTGAAGCCGAGCGGGCTGGTGGCGTGCGGGCCGTCGTCCCGCCAGTCCAGGATGGTGAACGCCCAGTGCCACAACACGACCACGACCAGGCTCAACGCCCGGAGGAAGTCCACATAGGTGTCTCGGCGCGCGGGGGCGGCGGCGACGGTCATGAACCGCAGCATGCCACCGGCCAGCCACGACCCGCCAGCCTTGATCCGACATACGGATCCCCGGTCTTTCCCCGAGCACCACCTCCGGGACACCTCAGGGGCCGCCGGTGGCGCCGTCGGAGACGCGGACGGGGACCGGCCGCGGATGCAGCGGCGGCGGTGGCGCGGGGCCTGATCGCTGTCCCCGGTCAGCAGCCGCGCTCAGACCTCCGTTGCTGACCGCGGACAGCGATCAAGCCACCGTCCCGGACCAGACCGCGCCCGGACCAGACGGCGCCTGGATCGGTGTCAGCCGCGGATGCGCAGGCCGCGCGGGGTGATGCGGAAGCCGGCCGCTTCCAGGGCCGCGCCGAGGGCGCTGCCGGTGACGGCCTCGCCGTCGGCCCGTTCCACGGTCAGCGCGCCGAGTGCCCCGCTGGCCACCGCGCCGGTCAGCGCCGTGGCCGCGGCCGCCAGCGCGGTCTCGTCGTCGGTGAAGGACAGCAGGGTACGCCCGCCGCGCTCGACGTACAGGGCGAGCGCTCCGTCCACGAGCACCACCAGCGCGCCCGCCTTGCGGCCCGGCCGGTGCCCCTCGGTGGTGTGCGGCCACGGCAGCGCCGCGCCGTAGGGGTTGGCGGGGTCGGTGGCGGCCAGCACCAGCGCCCGGCCCGTGCCCTCGCGCTCGGTGTACGACCGCAGCCGGTCCACCGCCCCGGGCAGGGCGAACTGCGCCGCGCCCAGCCCCTCGACGAAGTAGCCGCGCCGAGCCGCGCCGCGCTCCTCCAGCGCGGCGAGCACCGGGTAGACGGCGGCGAACCCGCCGGGCTGGTTCTCGGCGGCGACCGCGCCGCGGGTGACCACGCCGTGCCGTTCCAGCAGCGAGTCGGCGAGCGCGGCGGCGCGGGCGGTGGGGTCGGTGTCCCGCTCGGCCAGCACGTGCCAGCGGCCCGCCGCCGCCGGCAGGTGGGCCATGCCCAGGGCGGACGACAGCGAGCGGCCGCCGGTGAGGCTGGGCCGCCGGTAGCGGGCCCGGCCGGGGGTGGGCTTGGCCCGGTGGGCGCCCCCGCCACCGGCCAGCAGCGCCCGGACCGGGGCGAGCGTGTCGTTGCTGACCAGCCCGGCCCAGACCAGGTCCCACACGGCGGCCAGCAGGTCGGCGTGCTCGGCCTCGACCCGCTCGGCGAGCTGGCGGAAGAACAGCGCCCCGTCGCCGAGCCCGGCCAGCACCGCCTCGTGTACGGGTGTCCGCGCCAGCTCCGCCGGTGGGGGCAGCACCAGCGGCGCGGCGTCGGCGAAGGCCAGCACCACCCAGCCGTCGCTGCCGCCGATGCCGCCCGCGCCGGCCCAGACCACCTCGCCCGTGGCGCACAGCTCGTCCAGGTAGGACGGCGTGTAGTCGGCGACCCGGGCGGGCAGCACCAGTCGTTCCAGCGCCGATGCGGGCACCGGCACACCCTGGAGCTGGTCGATCACGGCGGCGACCGCGTCGAGGCCCTCGCTGCGCCGGCCGATGTGCTGCCAGGCGGGCAGGAATCGGCCGAGCACCTCCGGCGGCACCGGCTCGATCTCCTTGCGCAGCGCGGCCAGGCTGCGCCGGCGCAGCGTACGCAGCACCTCCGCGTCGCACCACTCGACGAACCCGCCGTCGGAGTGCGCGGTGAACTCGCCCGACACCAGCCGCCCGGAGGCGGCCAGCCGCCGCAGCGTGTGCTCGACCACGGCCACGCCCAGCCCGAACCGCGCCGCGCAGTCCTCGGCCCGGAACGGGCCGTTGGTGCGGGCGTACCGGCCGATCAGGTCGGGCAGCGGGTCGGCGACGGGGGCCGCGTACGCGGCGGGCAGGCCGGGCGGCAGGGCCACGCCGAGCGCGTCGCGGTAGCGCCCGGCGTCCTCGGCGACGATCCAGCGCTCCTGCCCGGCGACCCGCACCGACAGCACCCGCCCGGCCCGGGTCAGCTCGACCACCCAGTCCGCCTCGACGCCGCGCTCGGTCATCTCGTCGTGGGTCAGGTCGCCGAGGCGGCGCAGCATCTCCACGGTGTCCTCGGCGTCGCGCACCCGCCGGTCGGCCCACCGCAGCCGCAGCGCGGTCGCCTCGATCACGGCCGGGTCCAGCAGCTCGCGCAGCTCCACCCGGCCCAGCAGCTCGCCGAGCAGCGTCGGGTCCAGCGCCAGCGCGGCCGCCCGGCGCTCGGCCAGCGGCACGTCCTCGCCGTAGAGGAACGCGCCGACGTAGCCGAACAGCAGGGAGCGGGCGAACGGCGACGGCTGCGGGGTGGACACCTCCACCATGCGGATCTTCCGGGCGGCGACGTCGCGCATCAGCGAGGCCAGCGACGGCAGGTCGAACACGTCGCGCAGGCACTCGCGCGCCGTCTCCAGGGTCACCGGGAAGTCCGGATACTCCCGGGCCACGTCGAGCAGCTGGGCGGCGCGCTGGCGCTGCTGCCACAGCGGCTGCCGGCGGCCCGGATCGCGCCGGGGCAGCAGCAGCGAGCGGGCCGCGCACTCGCGGAACCGGGACGCGAACAGCGCCGAGCCGCCGACCGCCTCGGCCACCATCGACTCGATCTCGTCGGCCTCGAAGGCGAACACGTCCGCGGCGGGCGGCTCGTCGGCGGTCTCCGGCAGCCGGACCACGATGCCGTCGTCGGCGGCGTGCACCTGCGCGTCGACGCCGTAGCGCTCGCGCAGCCGCTGCCCGATGGCCAGCGCCCACGGCGCGTTCACCGGCGCGCCCAGCACGTTGTGCAGCACGATGCGCCAGTCGCCCAGCTCGTCGCGGAAGCGCTCGACCAGCACCGTGCGGTCGTCGGGCAGGTGCCGGGTGGCCGCCCGCTGCTCGTCCAGGTATGCCGACAGGTTGGCCTGCGCGGCGTCGTCGAGACTGTCCAGGCCGGACGGGTTGCGCAGGAACGCGCCCAGCGCCTTGCCGAGCGCCACGGGGCGGCCCGCCTGGTCGCCCTTCCAGAACGGCAGCCGGGCGGGCTGGCCGGGGGCGGGGGAGACCAGCACCCGGTCCGGCGTGATGTCCTCGATGCGCCACGAGCTGGTGCCCAGCGCGAAGACGTCGCCCACGCGGGACTCGTACACCATCTCCTCGTCCAGCTCGCCCACCCGGGACGCCTTCTCCGACCCGGCGAGGAACACGCCGAACAGGCCGCGGTCGGGGATGGTGCCGCCCGAGGTCACGGCGAGGCGCTGGTTGCCGGGGCGGCCGGTGAGCCGGTCCGCGGCCCGGTCCCAGACGATGCGCGGGCGCAGCTCGGCGAAGGCGGTCGACGGGTAGCGCCCGGCCAGCATGTCCAGCACCGCGTGCAGGGCCGACTCGGGCAGCGCGCCGAACGGGGCGGCCCGGCGCACCAGCGCGGCCAGCTCCGCCACGGACCACTCGTCCATCGCGGTCATCGCCACGATGTGCTGCGCCAGCACGTCCAGCGGGCTGTGCGGGAAGTCCAGCGGCTCCAGCCGGCCGGCCGTCATCCGCAGCGCCACCACCGCGCAGGACAGCAGGTCGCCGCGGTGCACCGGGAACACCACGCCGCGCGACACCGCGCCGACCTGGTGCCCGGCCCGGCCGACGCGCTGCAGCCCGGCCGCCACGCTCGGCGGCGCGCCGACCTGGACCACCAGGTCGACGGCGCCCATGTCGATGCCGAGCTCGAGGCTGGAGGTGGCGACGACGGCGGGCAGCCGCCCCGACTTCAGCTCCTCCTCGATCTGCTTGCGCTCCTCCTTGGACACCGAGCCGTGGTGTGCGCGGGCGATCTGCGGGGCTGCGCCGTACCCGGTGCCGGACTGGGCCATGATGTGGGCGGGCGGCGTGACGGGCTGCACCACCCGCTCGGCCGCCAGCTCGTTGAGGCGGGCGCAGAGGCGCTCGGCGCCGCGGCGGGAGTTGGCGAAGACGATCGTGGAGCGGTGCTGCTTGATCAGCTCGTAGACCCGCTCCTCGACGGCGGGCCAGATCGAGGCGCGGCGCGGGCCCTCGTCGTCGGCGTGGCCCTCGTCCAGGGCCGTCATGTCCTCGACCGGGACCTCGACGCTGACCTCGATGGTCTTGGGGGTCTTCGGCTGCACCACGGTGACCGGCGCGGCGCCGCCGAGGAAGCGCGCCGCGGTCTCCACCGGCTCGATCGTCGCGGACAGGCCGATCCGCTGCGCGGGCCGCTCCAGCAGCGCGTCCAGCCGCTCCAGGGACAGCGCCAGGTGCGCGCCGCGCTTGGTGGCGCTGACCGCGTGCACCTCGTCGACGATCACCGTCTCCACGCCCCGCAGCGACTCCCGCGCCTGCGAGGTGAGCAGCAGGAACAGCGACTCCGGCGTGGTGATCAGGATGTCCGGCGGGCGGCGCTGGAAGGAGCGCCGCTCCTCGGCGGGAGTGTCGCCGGTGCGCATGCCGACGGAGATGTCCGGCTCGGGGATGCCGAGCCGGGCCGCCGCGTGCCTGATCCCGGTCAGCGGTGTGCGCAGGTTGCGCTCCACGTCGACGGCCAGTGCCTTCAGCGGGCTCACGTAGAGCACGCGGCAGCGGCGCTTCGGGTCCTCCGGCAGCGGCTCGTGGGCCAGCCGGTCCAGCGCCCACAGGAACGCCGCCAGCGTCTTGCCCGAGCCGGTCGGCGCGACCACCAGCGCGTTGGCGCCCGCGCTCACGGCACGCCAGGCCCCCGACTGAGCGGCGGTGGGCTCGGCGAACGCGGCGTCGAACCAGGCCCGCGTGGCGGGACCGAACTCGGTGCCGTGCGTCGTGGCGTTCAGGGCTGGCGCGTTCATCACCGACCATCCTGCCCGCCCCCACCGACAATCGCCTGCCCGGAACAGATGGCGGGGGCCGGGGCGTTGTACCTGCCACCGACGGGTGAACCCGCCGGTTATGGCGTTAGCCACACTGTGCGGCGGGTAGGCCCAGTGGATGAGACGGATTCGATGCGAGGGTTGCCCGGATGCGCCCGAATCACGTACCGTCTTGCTCACGATGAGTAATCCATCGAACACGGTGTGCGGAGGGTGAACATGACCGAACGACAGACCGCACCGGCAGTCGACAGGAAGAACAGTCGCCACGAGTCGGACGTGCTGCTGCGCCAGCTCGACGGGCACCTCGCCCGCCTGCAGGCCGGCCAGCCGGAACACCCCGGGCACGAGCTCGCCCTCGCCGAGCGCATCGCCGCCCACCTGCGCCAGCTGATCCGGGAGACCGTGCGCGCCAGCGCCGTCGACCGGGCCCGCGTGCGCGCCGCAGTCCACTACTTCGTCGTACGCCACCGCGACGCCCGGCACCCGCACACCCACGCCCGCCCCGCGCAGGTGGACGTCTGGGTGGTCAACGACATCATCCGCGACCTGGGGCGCCACGACCTGCTCATCCCGGAGCCCTCGATCGCCTGATCACCCGCTGAGCGCAAGCGTTTTCGGCCGGCTTCGACGCCGACCGTTTTGCCGCCGCCGCGGCCGGGCACGCCGGGTCCGACACCTTCCCGATCCGCTTTCGCGATCGTTCCGTTCTGCCATAGACGTTGGCCTATCTGGATGACTTCGATCTTGAATTTGTCATCCAGATGGGCCAACGTCTATTTTTCTTGGCGCGGCGCGGCGCGGCGCGGGGCGCGCGGGGCGGCGCGGGGCGGCGCGGGGCGGGGTGGCGCGGGGCGGGGCGGGGTGGGGTGGCGCGGGCGGGTCCGGCGGGTCGGGCATGTGGCCTGGGGCGCAGGCGTCACGGTGTCGTTGCGTGCGCCGGAGCGGAGCGGGGCGGGGCGGGGCGGTAGTCACAGGGTCGAGGTGGCGAGCTTGACGCCGAAGCCCACGAACAGGGCGCCGATGGCGCTCGTGCCCGCCGCGGCCAGGCGGCGCCGGTCGCGGAAGGCGGCGGCCAGGCGGTTGCCGCTGAAGATCAGCAGGCTGAGGTAGAGCCCGCTGCAGATCTGCACGATGATCGCCAGCAGCACGAACGACGCCGCGGGGTAGGCGTACCCGGGGTCGATGAACTGGATGAAGAACGAGACGAAGAACAGGATCGCCTTCGGGTTCATCAGGCTGATCGTGAACGCGCGCCGGAAGGCGTTCTCGGCCTTTGGCTCCGGCTGCGCCGTGGCGGCCTCGGCCCGGCCCGCGGCCCGCTCGCGCCAGCCGCGCACGGCGCCGATCACCATGCGGATGCCGACGTACCCGAGGTACGCGGCGCCGGCGTACTTGACCACCATGAACAGTGCGGGCACGGCGCGCAGCAGCGAGGCCATGCCGGCCGCGGAGACGAGCATCAGCACGCCGTCACCGCAGAACACGCCGAGCGCGCCGCGGTATCCCTGGCGTACGCCGCGGCGGGCCGCGACGGCGAGCACGTACATCGAGTTCGGTCCGGGCAGCAGCACGATCGCGATGGTGCCGAGCACGAAGGTCCACAGGTCGGTGACGCCGAGCATGCGCCCATCCTCTCCCGTAAGGAGCGAAAGGCGCTTCGGCCATTAGGCCGGTACGGGCGTGCGTTGCGTCACGCCTGGCGGCGGCGCTTGGATGCTCTTATGGATGTCAAGCCGCTGAGGCTTGGTATCCATAAGGGTGTTCAGCGGTGATGATCTGGTAGATCTCGCGGGCCAGGTAGCGTTTCAGGCAGCGGATGATCTCTTTCTTGGACAGGCCTTCG
>NZ_JBFAOU010000149.1:0-20599 GCF_040675365.1 Catellatospora sp. NPDC049609
CGGGATTAGCCGGGGCAGCCGGGCAGCCGGGTCGGCTCAGCCAGGTCAGCCGGGTCAGCGGGATCCGGTGTGCCGGGAGCCGTTATCGGCGTGCGCAGCGCCGCGGCGGCCGCGTCGGAGACCTTGCCCGCCGCCTTGTCGGGCACCGAGGCGCGGCCCGACGTCGGCGTGCGCAGCGCTGCGGCGGCCGCGTCGGACACCTTGCCCGCATCCCTGCCCGACGACGCCTTGTCCGACGGGTCGGACGAGGAGGAGCGACCGGTCGACGACGAGCGGTCGGGGGTGGAGCTGCCCGGAGGCGGCGTCACCGACGCGCGACCGACCGACGCGCGTCCGGTGGGGCGCTGCGCCGGCTTGGCGGGGGCCTCGTCGGCGTCTCCAGCCTGGGGGGTGCCGGCCTCGGGGTGGTCAGGCGACTGGTTGGACATGAAACCAGCCTACGAGGCCGCTGCGACAACGCCGGTGCACCGCAAGTCCGTGGCGTGGCAGCTCACAGCCTGTTTCCACGGCGCCCGCGCCTAGATCACGACAGTGTCGTGTACCTGCCACGATGGTGCAGCAGCGGTGCGGCGGCGTCACCCAGAGTGATCTGCTCCAGGGTGCCCTCGACGAGCAGTCCCCACCCGAACGGCCGCGCGCCGTCCAGCCGGCAGCCCGCCCAGGTCCCCGAGCCGGCCGGGATCGGCCCGTACACCGTCTGCTCCCACGCCTCCTGCCGGAACAGCCCGCCGGGCGCGGGCATCAGCCCGGCGAACCGGTCCGCCAGCTGCCGGTGCGGCTCGCCCAGCGGCACCACCGTGAACACCCCGGCCGCCTCGATCGCGGGCCACAGCTCCGACTCCTCGTCGATCAGGCCGAGCACCCGGCCCGGATCGCCGTCGCCGACCAGCGTCGACGACACGGTCAGCCCGGCCGGGCCGGGCGCCGTCCACAGGCACACCGTCATGCCGAAGCGACCCCGCAGCCGGCGCACGGAACTGCGCGCCGACTCCGGGGTCGCGAACGGATCGGTGTCGTGGATCATCAGGTCCAGGCGAGCAGCATGGCCTCGGGGTCGGTGAGGAAGGCGCCGATGTCCCGCAGGAACTTCGAGCCCAGCTCACCGTCGATGATCCGGTGGTCGAACGACAGGCCGAGCGTGGTCACCTGACGCAGCTTGACCTTGCCCTTGTGCGCCCACGGGGTCTCCCGCACCGCGCCGAAGGCCAGGATGGCCGCCTCGCCCGGGGGCAGGATCGGGGTGCCGGTGTCCACGCCGAACACGCCCACGTTGGTGATCGTGAACGTGCCGCCGGACATCGCCGACGGCGGCGTCTTGCCCGACTTCGCCGTCTGCACCAGGTCGGTCATCGCGTCGGCCAGCTCCCGCAGGGACAGGCTGCCCGCGTCGGCGATGTTCGGCACGATGAGGCCGCGCTCGGTGGCCGCGGCGATGCCCAGGTTCACGTAGTCCTTGACCACGATCTCCTGCGCCGCCTCGTCCCACGACGCGTTGACCATCGGGTGGCGCTTGGCCGCCAGCAGCACCGCCTTGGCGACCAGCAGCAGCGGCGACACGCGTACGTCGCGCCACTCCCGGTCGGCCTTCAGCCGCTCCAGCGCCTTCATCGATCGGGTCACGTCGACCGTGAGGAACTCGGTGACGTGGGGCGCGGTGAAGGCCGAGGCCACCATGTTGGCGGCGGTCAGCTTGCGTACCCCCTTGATGGGGATGCGGGTCTCGCGCTGACCCGGGGTCACGACGACGCGCTGGGCCGGCGCGGCGGCCGGGGCCGACACCGCCGACTGCACGTCGTCGCGGGTGATCGAGCCCTGCGGGCCGGTGCCCGCCACCGTGGACAGGTCCACGCCCAGGTTGCGGGCCAGCATCCGGACCGGAGGCTTGGCCAGCACCGCGTGCCCGTTCTGGCCCGCCGCCGGAGCGGGAGCCACCGGGGCCGGAGCGGCCGGAGCCGCGGGCCGGGCCGGCGCGACGGGCGCGGCGGCCGCGACAGGTGCCGGAGCCGCCGGAGCGGCCTCGGTCTCGCCCTTGCGGGCGCGGCGCTTGGCCGCGGTCACCCGCGGGCCGTAACCGACCAGCACCGCGGTGCGGCCGCTGGCCGTGGTCTCGCCGATGAGCCCGCCGGTCGCCTCGCCCGCGGCCTTCTCGGCCTGGGCGGCGGCGCCCTGCGACATGTCGTCGGCCACCGGCGCGCTGTCGCCGCCGGTGTCGATCGAGATGATCGGCGAGCCGACCTCGACCACGGTGCCCTCGGGCACGTAGATCTTGACGACCTTGCCGGCCCACTTCGCCGGGATCTCGACCGCCGCCTTGGCGGTCTCCACCTCGACGATGGGCTGGTTGAGCTCGATGACGTCGCCCTCGGCGACGAGCCACTTGAGGATCTCGCCCTCGGTCAGACCCTCACCGAGGTCGGGCAGGGGAAACTGGTTGATCGCCATGCTGCGCTCCCCTTCCTCAGAACCCGAACGAGCGGTCGACGGCGTCGAGCACCCGGTCCAGGTCCGGCAGGAACTCCTCCTCCATGCGGGAGGCCGGGTAGGGGATGTCGTAGCCGGTCACCCGCAGCACCGGGGCCTCCAGGGAGTAGAAGCACTCCTCGGTGATCCGGGCCGCGACCTCGGCGCCCAGGCCCAGGTTGCCCGGCGCCTCGTGCACGACCACGGCGCGGCCGGTCTTGCGGACCGAGTCGAACACCGGGCCCATGTCCAGCGGGGACAGCGAGCGCAGGTCGATGACCTCCAGGTTGCGCCCGTCCTCGGCCGCCGCGGTCGCGGCGTCCAGGCAGGTGCGGACCATCGGGCCGTACGCCAGCAGGGTCACGTCGGTGCCGGGGCGGACCACCCGGGAGTCGTGCAGCGGGTACGCCGCCGACAGGCTCGCGGCCGTGTCGACCTCGCCCTTCTCCCAGTAGCGCCGCTTCGGCTCGAAGAAGATGATCGGGTCGTCGCTGGCGATCGCCTGCTGGATCATCCAGTACGCGTCCGACGGGTTGCTGCACGCCACGACCTTCAGGCCGGCGGTGTGCGAGAAGTACGCCTCGGGCGACTCCGAGTGGTGCTCCACCGCGCCGATGCCGCCGCCGAACGGGATGCGGATGACCATGGGCAGCTTGACCTTGCCCTTGGACCGGTAGTGGAACTTCGCCACCTGGCACACGATCTGGTCGTACGCCGGGTACACGAAGCCGTCGAACTGGATCTCGACGACCGGGCGGTAGCCGCGCAGGGCCAGGCCGACCGCGGTGCCGACGATGCCGGCCTCGGCCAGCGGGGTGTCGATGACGCGCTCGTCGCCGAAGTCCTTCTGCAGGCCGTCGGTGATGCGGAAGACGCCGCCGAGCTTGCCGACGTCCTCGCCCATGATGAGGACCTTGGCGTCGTCCTCCATCGCGCGGCGCAGGCCGAGGTTGATGGCCTTACCGAGGGTAAGCGTCTCCATGATCAGTGGCTCCCCTCGAACGAGGCGTGGTAGGTCTCGAACTCGGCGCGCTGCTTGTCGACCAGCGGAGAGCCGTGGGGGTAGACGTTGTCGAACATCGTCACCGGATCGGGGTCGGGCATCGACAGCACGCGCTCGCGCAGCTTCACCGCCTCGACCCGGGCCTGCTCGTCGACGGCCTTGAAGAACTCCTCGTCGGCGATGCCCTGCTTCTCCAGCAGCTTGCGCATGCGCACGATCGGGTCCTTGGCCTGCCACGCCTCGACCTCGCTCGCCACGCGGTAGCGGGTCGGGTCGTCGGAGGTGGTGTGCGCGCCCATGCGGTAGGTGTACGCCTCGATCAGGGTCGGGCCCTGGCCGTGGCGGGCGTTGTCCAGCGCCGCGCGGGTCACCGCGTACGTGGCCAGCACGTCGTTGCCGTCCACCCGGATGCCGGGGAAGCCGAAGCCGGCCGCGCGCTGGTACAGCGGGATGCGGGTCTGGCGCTCCAGCGGCTCGGAGATCGCGTACTGGTTGTTCTGGCAGAAGAACACGATCGGCGCGTTGTAGACGCTGCTGAAGATGAACGACTCGTTCACGTCGCCCTGGCTGGTCGCGCCGTCGCCGAAGTAGGCGATGACCGCCTCGCTGGTCTCGTCGTCGTCGCCGACCTTGCCGTCCTTGGCCACGCCCATCGCATACCCGGTCGCGTGCAGGGTCTGCGCGCCGATCACGATCGTGTACGTGTTGAACCGGTTCGCCACCGGGTCCCAGCCGCCCTGGTCCACGCCCCGGAACAGGCCCAGCGGCATGATCGGGTCGATGTTGCGGCAGTAGAGGACACCGTGCTCGCGGTACGTCGGGAAGGCCATGTCCTGCGTGCGCAGCGCCCGGCCGGAACCGACCTGCGCCGCCTCCTGACCCAGCAGGCTGGCCCAGATGCCCAGCTCACCCTGCCGCTGCAGGGCGGTGGCCTCGGCGTCGAGCTTGCGCACCGTGACCAGGTCGCGGTAGAGACCGCGCAGCTCGTCGTCGGTGAAGTCGACGGAGTAGTCGGGGTGTGAGACTCGCTCGCCCTCGGGGGTGAGGAGCTGTACGAACTCCGGCTCGGGGGGCCCCGAGCGCTTGCCGCCGCGGCGCGGAGCCGCGCGCTCGACTCTGGTCATCCGTGTTCTCCCTGTCAGTGGTGCGTCGGCGACGGGGTGTGTCTGCCGCGCATCGGTTGGCGCCACGTCGTGTCCCTCGTGGGGCGAAGACGCCTGGCTGCGGCAGTTGTGAGTCCGGAGTACCCGGTGACCACGGCCACGCTGCCGCCTGGCCCCCATACTGCCGTATCGGTGGCGGCAGTCACAGGCCAGGCACGTGATATTGGCAACCGTCGGCCGAAAAACCGGGTCGGGGAATACCCCAAATACCCGGATCATGACGTTGTTTGGGGCATTCTGGGCCAATTCCCCCCGTGCCCTAGGAGCACTCCGATGCCCGACGACAATTTCCTGGAAGATCTCTTCGGCTCCCCGCCGCCCGCACCGGCGCCGACCGCCGCCCCCGCGGCGTTCGCCCGGCCCCGGCCGGTCCGCTCCCCGTCCCGCCGGTACGGCCTGCTGGTCACCCTGCTGGTCGGGCTGACCGCCGTACCCAGCTGGATCGTGCTGCGGGCCGGTCTGGAAGGCGTGGACCCCGACTTCGGCGCCCGCCTGGCGGGACCGGTGCAGCCGTTCGTGGTGCCCGGCGATCACCTGGCCCCGGCGCCGCTGCGGCTGCCCGAGCGCCCGGTCCGCCCGGCGCCGCAGTCCGACCCCGGCCTGGCCCAGCCCGCCGGGCACGCCGAGCCGGACGCGGAACGGCCGGACGACGGCGGGTCCGACCCGCTGCTGGAGCACCGGGTCCCGGCAGCGCCGCCACCGGCCCGGCCGATCTGGCCTCCCGTCACCCGGCCGGCCAAACCCGGCGCCGGGCCGGCGACCCCGCCCGCCGACCCGAGACCCGTCTTCCCCGGCGGCCCTTCCTTCCCCGGCGGCCCCACCTTCCCCGGTGGCCCCACCGTGCCCGGCCCGGCTTCCCCCGGCGGGCCGCCCGGAGGTCCGTTCCCGGGCGGGCCCCCCGCCTTTCCCGGCGGGCCGTGGGTGCCCGGCGGCCACCACGGCCGTCCCGGCCATCCGCACTTCCCCGCCCATCCGCACTGGCCCGGACACACGCACCAGCCCGGACACCCGCATCGCCCCGGCTCCGGCCACGGCGAACCCTGCGAGGAGCCGGGCCACCCCGGTCGCCGCCGGCCGGGCGTCGCCCGCGTCGCCGTCAACCGACCGAGCGTCGCCCGCGACGGCCTCAGGCGGCCGGTTGCGAACCGCGACGCACCCAACCGGCCGAGCGCGAACCGCGACGTCCTCAGGTGGCCGGTTGCAGATCGTGCCGGCCTCAAATGGTCGGTGGCAGATCGTGCCAGTCACATGCGGCCGGGTGCGGATCACGACGGGCTGCGGCGGCCGAGCGCGGGTGGCGACGGACTCGGGCGGTCGAGCGTGGACCGCGACGGTCGCGCACGGGCGAAGGCGGTGCGTGCCGTCGGGCCGCGCCGAATGGTGCTCGCGCGCACGGGCGAGCAGCAGGACCTGCGGCCTGGGGCAATTCGTGATCTTGCGCAGGCCTCCGTGACGCGTCTGCGGCCGCCACAGCGAGGTCCGCTCAAGATCCGCTCGGCTGCCGACGTGGCGGCGCCGAAGCGGACCGCGTCACGCACCGGCAAGACGTCGACCGCCAATACCTGGTCTGCCGGGCACCGCGAGGCGCAGGGCGTGCACGGCAGATCGCGGGACGCGGCCGACCGTTCGCGGACGGTGCAGCGCCCGAAGAAGGCCAAGGCCGGCGCCCGGCACCACAAGATCGGCAAGTCCCGCCCTAACGGCTCCCGGCACACCGGATCCCGCTGACCCGGCTGACCTGGCTGAGCCGACCCGGCTGCCCGGCTGCCCCGGCTAATCCCGGCCGGATTCGTCCTGGTTGCCCGGATGGTCCCGGCCCGGTTGTCCGGTCGGGCTGGTTGTCTCGTCGAAGATCGCTGTTTCGTGTCGGAAAGCGTGGTCACACTGCAGTTCGTGACACGGAACAGCGATCTTCGGCTGGGTGTCCGCCGAGGAAGCCTCACTTTCCCGGAAATCGCGCGCAAAGTTCCTGGCGGCGGGCGGCCGGCTCGGGCGGACGGGTGCCGAACCGAGGGTGCGCCGGGTGTCCCGTGGGGAGATCGCGGGTTCAGGTCAGAAAGTGCGGTCTGACGCCGGAATCTGACCGCGGACAGCGATCTCCGAGGACCACGGACGCCGGGCCCCTGAACGCGGCGGACGACGGCCTCCCCGAGGGCCACGGATGACGGCGCTCTTTCCGGGAAATGGCGGCCTGCGACGGCCGACGGATCTCCCGGTCGGCCCTCGGGGCGGTGGCAGGCCCGGCGGGGCTAGCCGAGGGTGGCGCGGATGCGCTCGTACGCCGCGAGCGCGCGGCGCACCGGCTCGACGACGTACCGCAGGGCGACCTTGTCGATCTCGGCGCGCAGGATCGTCTCGGTGCGCGCGTCGGCGCGCTTCTTCGCGCCGGGCAGCCACACCCGGCGGGGCCGCTGGGCGTCGGCGTAGGCGACCGCCTGGCTCAGGGCCGCGGGCAGCTCGCCGAGGCGGGACCGGGCGGCCTGCTCGACGGCGCTCGCCCAGGGGCCGGGCAGGCCGACGGCCGCGCTGGACGCGTACGCCTGGACGGACTGCTCGACGCGGGCGGCGTCGGTGCCGGCCGAGGCGAGCCCGCGGACCAGCGGGTTGATCGACGGCGGGCTGGCCGGGCCGCCGGTGAGCTTCGCGAGGTCGGCCAGGGTCGCGTTGAGGTCGCGGTCGACGGCCTCCTCGGCGACCGTGCCGCGCAGGATGACCGGCTCGAGCAGGGCGCGCAGCGCGGACACCCCGGGGTAGCCGCGGGTGGAGCGCTCGGTGACGAACGGGCCGGGCTTCGGCTTGATCGGGCCGCGCTTGCTCGGGGGCAGCGCCGGGACGTCGCCGGTGGCCGAGGTCGGGACCAGCGGCACCTTGGACAGGCCGCCCTCGTCGAGCAGCTGGCGCAGGTCGGCGCCGACCTTGGGCAGCTGGGCGGGCTGCAGCCGGTCGGTCTGGTTGAGGGCCACGATGAGGCCGTCGCGCTGGCCGGCGAGCTGGCGCAGGTAGCCCTCGTGTACGAGCTGGTCGCCGTACTTCTGCGGGTCGCAGATCCAGACCACGACGTCGACCAGGTGCAGCAGCCGGTCGACCTCGGCGCGGTGGCGCGGCTCGACGGAGTCCACGTCGGGCAGGTCGAGCAGGATCATGCCGCGCAGGCCGGCCTCGTCGTTGGCGTCCAGCGCCGACTCGCGGGTGAACCGGCGGCGCGGGGAGACGCCGAGCCAGTCGAGCAGCTCGTCGGCGAAGGTGAGGCTGCCCCAGACACACGCGTACGGCTCGGAGGTGGTGGGGCGCAGGATGCCCGCGGGCGACCGGTCGATGGTGGTGAACGCGTTGAACATGCTGGACTTGCCGCTGCCGGTGGTGCCGGCCAGCGCGATGGTGGTGAAGCCGCGGGACAGCCGCAGCCGGTCCGCCGACCGCTCGGCGATCACCCGCGCGTTCTCCATGGCCGGGTCCCCGGCCAGGTGCTCCCCGGCGAGGTCGACGACCTGCTGGACGATGTCGAGCCTGGTGGCGACGGACTCACTGCCGGGGGTGGAGTGGGTCACGGGTCCCTCCTCACGCTCTCCTCAGCCGACTCCGGCCGACCTGGACCCTCGCCGCCTACCCTGGCGGTGGGCATGTCATGTTGCCTCGGCAAGTTTCGCACTCGCGCACTTGTGGAGGAACTCCCAGATCGGAGTCACCACTCGCTCGGAGAGCATGCCCTGTCGGTCGAGCGCCGACTCCGCGACCACGAACAGCGGCACCGGCTCCCCGAGCAGCTGCGTGAGGTGCGGCAGGATCTCGTCCGCGGCCTCGGTGGGCACGCGGTCGAGGATCACCGCGAGTTCGACCCTGCGTTGCTGCGCGCCGCGCAGGTCCCGCCACGCCTGTGCGTCAGCGTAGCGGGCCGCCGTGGTGACGAAGATCCAGAGGTCGGCCCGCTCGAAGACGGCCTCGGTCGCCTCCCGGTTCGTCTGGTCGACGGCGTTGACGTCCGGCGCGTCCACGATCGCGAGGTTCGGGGGGAGCGCGGGGGCCGCGACCGGGGGCAACCCGATCCCGGCGGTCGCCGCCACGCTGCGCGGATGGCAGGCCAGCACGGGCCTGCGGGTGGTCGGGCGCAGGATGCCGGTCGCGCTGACGGGGGCCCGCACCAGGCTGTTGACCAGCGTTGACTTGCCCGCACCGGTCGGCCCGCCGACCACCGCGAGCAGGGGGCCGGTCCGGGCCGCGCCGCCCTCGGTTACTCGTTGGTCATACACAGGGGAAGCCTAAGCGGAAATGGGACATCTCACTAGGACACCGTCAAACTTGAGTGTGACGGGCTCAACCTTCCGCTTGACAGTTCCCGGTCACATGTCAGTATTGAGCCGTCCGGACTCAACTTGAATCCCGGTCAACCTTGATCTTGGAGGAACACGAACATGGCACGTGCGGTCGGCATCGACCTGGGTACGACCAACTCCTGTATGGCCGTGCTCGAGGGTGGCGAACCCACCGTCATCGCGAACGCCGAGGGCTCCCGCACGACGCCCTCCATCGTGGCGTTCGCCAAGAACGGTGAGGTGCTCGTCGGCGAGGTGGCAAAGCGTCAGGCCGTCACGAACCCGGACCGCACCATCCGGTCCGTGAAGCGTGAGGTCGGCACCAACTGGACCGTCGACATCGACGGCAAGAAGTACACGCCGCAGGAGATCTCCGCGCGCGTGCTGCAGAAGCTCAAGCGCGACGCCGAGGCCTACCTCGGCGAGACCGTCACCGACGTCGTGATCACCGTCCCGGCGTACTTCAACGACGCGCAGCGCACGGCGACCAAGGAGGCCGGAGAGATCGCCGGCTTCAACGTGCTGCGCATCGTCAACGAGCCCACCGCCGCCGCGCTGGCGTACGGGCTGGACAAGGGCTCCAAGGAGCAGACCGTCCTGGTCTTCGACCTCGGCGGCGGCACGTTCGACGTCTCGCTGCTGGAGCTGGCCGAGGGCGTCGTCGAGGTCAAGTCGACCTCCGGCGACAACCACCTGGGCGGCGACGACTGGGACGAGCGCATCATCGAGCACCTGGTGAAGACGTTCCGCGGCCAGCACGGCGTGGACCTGTCCGCCGACAAGATGGCCATGCAGCGCCTCAAGGAGGCCGCGGAGAAGGCCAAGATCGAGCTGTCGGCCGCCAACACCACCGGCATCAACCTGCCGTACATCACGGCCGGCGCCGAGGGCCCGCTGCACCTGGACGTGACCCTCACCCGGGCCGAGTTCCAGCGGATGACCCAGGACCTGCTCGACCGCTGCCGCGCGCCGTTCGAGTCGGCGATCAAGGACGCGGGCGTCAAGCTGTCCGACATCGAGCACGTCATCCTGGTCGGCGGCTCGACCCGGATGCCCGCCGTGACCGACCTGGTCAAGCAGCTCACCGGCAAGGAGCCCAACAAGGGCGTCAACCCGGACGAGGTCGTCGCGGTCGGCGCGGCGCTGCAGGCCGGCGTGCTCAAGGGCGAGGTCAAGGACGTCCTCCTGCTGGACGTGACCCCGCTGTCGCTGGGCATCGAGACCAAGGGCGGCATCATGCACCGCCTGGTCGAGCGCAACACCACGATCCCGACCAAGCGGTCCGAGGTCTACACCACCGCCGACGACAACCAGCCCTCCGTGCTCATCCAGGTCTTCCAGGGCGAGCGCGAGATGGCGGCGTACAACAAGAAGCTCGGCACCTTCGAGCTGACCGGCATCGCGCCGGCGCCGCGCGGCGTGCCGAAGATCGAGGTCACCTTCGACATCGACGCCAACGGCATCGTGCACGTGTCCGCCAAGGACCTGGGCACGGGCAAGGAGCAGTCGATGACGATCACCGGCGGCTCCTCGCTGCCGAAGGACGACATCGAGCGCATGCGCCGCGACGCCGAGGAGCACGCGGAGGAGGACCGCCGCCGCCGCGAGGAGGCCGAGACCCGCAACGTGGCCGAGGCGCTGCAGTGGCAGACCGAGAAGTTCCTCGCCGAGAGCGGCGACAAGCTGCCGGCCGACGCGCGGGAGAGCATCAACGAGGCGCTGAGCGAGCTGCGCAGCGCGCTGGCGGGCACCGACATCGAGAAGATCAAGTCGGCGCACGAGAAGCTCGCCCAGGTGTCGCAGGCGGCCGGTTCGGCGCTGTACGGCCAGGCCGGCGGCCCGAGCGCGACCGACGCGGGCCCGCAGGGCGCGACCGGCGGCGCCCAGGCCGATGACGACGTCGTGGATGCGGAGATCATCGACGACGAGGGCAAGAAGTGACCGGAGCAAAGGGCGGTGCCTCGCCGGCGGAGCAACCGCCCGCCGGCGAGCGCATCGTGATCAAGAACAAGCGCAAGATCAGCCCGAGCGGAGCGACCATGTCCGAGCAGCCGGAGACCCCGGCCGCCCCGACGGCCGGCACCGAGCAGGCCGCCGGGGCGCAGGAGGGCCCTCCTGCCCCGGAGCACACCCCGCAGGACGCGCCCGAGGAGGTCGTCGTCGAGGCGGTGACGGCGGAGACGCCGGCCGCCGACACGACCGCTGCCGAAGCCGGCACCGACCGCCCCGAGGCCACCCCGGCGGAGGCCGCGCAGACGGCCGCTCCCGCCGCGGAGGCCGTCGAGGGCGAGGTCGTCGAGGCCGAGCCGGTGGCGGAGCCGGCGGCCGAGCCCGAGTCCGGTGCGGCGCCGTCCGCGCTGGGCGCCGAGCTCGCGCAGCTGCGCACCGCGCTGGAGGAGCGCACGGCGGACCTGCAGCGGGTGACCGCCGAGTACGCCAACTACCGCAAGCGGGTGGAGCGCGACCGCACGGTCGCCGCCGAACTCGCCACCGGTTCGGTGCTCTCGGCGCTGCTGCCGATCCTGGACGACCTGGACCGGGCGCGTGATCACGGCGACCTGACCGGGCCGTTCGGCGCGGTCGCCGAGCAGCTCGGCGCGGTCGTGGCGAAGTTCGGCCTCACCGCGTTCGGCGAGAAGGGCGATCCTTTCGACCCGAACCGGCACGAGGCGGTGGCGCACCTGCCGTCCGCCGAGGTCACCGAGCCGACGTGCATCGACGTGATGCGCCGTGGCTACCTGCTGGGCGAGCGGCTGCTGCGCCCGGCCATGGTGGCCGTCGCCGCACCGGAATGACAACATGACCCAGGCTCTCTCCTCATCTCGCGCAGCGGTGGGGAGAGAGCCTCGGTCGCGACAGGGGGAGGGGGTAACGGATGAGCTCGAAGGACTGGCTGGAGAAGGATTTCTACGCCGTGCTCGGGGTGGCCAAGGACGCCACATCTGCTGAGATCAAGAGGGCGTACCGCAGGCTCGCACGTGAGCTGCATCCGGACCACAACCCCGGCAACAGCGCCGCCGAGGAGCGCTTCAAGTCCGTGTCCGAGGCGTACGACGTGCTCTCCGACGAGGGCCGGCGGCGCGAGTATGACGAGATGCGCTCGCTGTTCGAGTCCGGCGCGTTCCGGCGCGGCGCCCGGGGCGGCGCGGGCGGCCAGCACTTCGACATGTCCGACCTGTTCGGCCACGGCGGCGGCCGGGACCGTGGCGACCAGCGCTTCGGCGGCGCGGGCTTCGCCGACCTGTTCGGCTCGATCTTCTCCGGCGGCGCCGGCAACGGTGCGCCGCCGCGCGGCCCGGCCCGCGGGCGCGACGTCGAGGCGGAGATCTTCCTGGACTTCGCGGACGCGGTGCAGGGCACGACCCAGCCTTTGACGCTGCGCACCCTCGGCGTGTGCGACACCTGCCACGGCGACGGGGCCAAGCCCGGCACCCGCCCGCGCACCTGCAAGTTCTGCCACGGTGCCGGGGTGGTCAACCGCAACCAGGGCGCGTTCGGCTTCTCCGAGGCCTGCCGCGACTGCCAGGGCGTGGGCACCGTGGTCGACCACAAGTGCCCGGAGTGCCAGGGCACCGGCGGGGTGACCAAGACCCGCACGCTGACCGTACGCATCCCGGCCGGCGTCGCCGACGGCCAGCGCATCCGGCTGGCCGGCCGCGGCGAGCCCGGCGAGCGCAGCGGCCCGCCCGGCGACCTCTACATCCGCGCGATCGTGCGCCCCGACGCGATGTTCGGCCGCAACGGCGACGACCTGACCGTCACCATCCCGGTCACCTTCGCCGAGTCCGTGCTCGGCGCCGAGGTCCGGGTTCCCACATTGGACGGCATGATGAAGGTCAAGGTGCCGCCGGGCACGCCGAGCGGGCGCCTGCTGCGCGTACGCGGCAAGGGTGTGCCCAAACGTGATGGCCACAGCGGGGATCTGCTGGTTACCGTGGAGATAGTGGTGCCGCAGCAGCTCTCCGACGAGGCTCGCGATGCGCTGGTGCGCTTCACGGAGCTGGCCCCGCCGGTGCGGCGGGACCATCTGGAACGGAGGTGATCCACGGTGGACGAACACGCCAAGGTGCTGCTCATCTCGGTGGCCGCGCAGCTGGCCGGCATGCACCCGCAGACGCTGCGGCAGTACGACCGGATGGGCCTGGTCGAGCCGGGGCGCTCGGCGGGCGGCGGCCGCCGCTACAGCATGCGCGACGTGGCGCTGCTGCGTGAGATCCAGCGGCTGAGCCAGGAGGACGGCGTCAACCTGGCCGGGGTCAAGCGCATCATCGACACCGAGCGACTGGTGCTGGAGCTGCGCGAGCGGCTGGCCGAGGCGCAGGAGCGGCTGGCCTACGCCGAGGCGCGGCTGGCGCAGCTGGAGTCCATCTCCGCGTTCCCGCGCACCGAGCTGCTGCCGAGCATGCGCACCTCGACCGCGCTGGTGGTGTGGCGCCCGCGTTCCACCGAAGGCTGAGCCCCGCACGCCGCAGGCCGGTATCCTCATCTCTGGGATTAGTCCGAATTGTCGGACATCCCAGAGGGGGATGAGATGGGCATTGTGGACAAGGCCAAGGACGCCCTCGGCATGAACGACGAGAGCGGCCAGGCCTCGGACAAGGCCAAGCAGATGCAGGACAAGGCCAAGGCCGCCGTCGACCAGGCGGGCGACGCCGTCGACGCCAAGACTGGCGGCAAGTACGCCGGTCACGTCGACAAGGCGCAGGACATGGCCAAGGACGCCATCGACAAGATGGACAAGAAGTAGCCCGCATGGAAAGGGGTCCCGCGGCGAAGCCGTGGGACCCCTTTCCATGCTCAGCCGATGGCGGTTGCAGGCCGCTCGCCGTCATGCGGAGCGAATGCGGAGCATGACGGCGATTAAGGCCGCAGAGCCATCGGCGAATATCAGAGCCTTCGGGAGTGGCGGACCAGGCCGCCTTCGCACCAGTCGTTGTAGTCGAACAGGTTGGGCCGGGCGAGCAGCACCCGGGTGTTGTGCGCCCAGATCGCCATCAGCTCGTCGCCCTCCTCCTCGGCCTCTTCCACGAGCTTGCGCAGCTTGCGGCGGGGGTGGGCCTTGAAGCCGGTGCGGATCGCGTCGGCGGCGTAGATGTAGAGGCAGTGCAGGGCGAACCGGCGTGCCGGGCAGCTGGTGTCCATCGCCAGGTCGAACAGCGTGCCGACCAGGCGGTCGCCGGAGACCAGCAGGTCCCAGTCCGGGGGCATGGCCGTGAGCGGCACGGACTCCGGCGAGTAGGCCCAGGTCCGCAACTCGTTCGGGGTCGGGTCGACCGGGTTGGCGAAGCCACGGAACACCGCCGGGGGAGCGCTCATCGTTATCCTCCGCTGGAATGAAAGCGGGCTGTTGAAGACGCGGCCAGAGTCAGCGGCGCTGCTGCCGCGACACGCTAGCGTGCCTTCCCTGGTCAAGGGAAGGTCAAGGCAAGGACTTTCATCAACCTGTTACGCACCGCGACCAACCGGGCACGCGCACTCGGGCGTCAGGGGCATGCCGGATCGGCGGTTCCGGAACCCGAGCGCGGCCTCGCGGCTCGTTGCGGGTATGACTTCCACCAGCGTGAATCGCCGCGCGGCCCGGGTGCGTCCGTGGCTCGTGCTCTCCCTCGTGGCCGGGCTGGCCGCGGCCTGCTCACCCGGCGATCCGGCGCCGGCGGGATCCGCCGCACCACCGCCCGCCGCCGCCTACTCCCCCGCGCCGGGCCGGGCGACGGTCACCGAGCGCGCCGTGCGGCTCGACGTGCCGGCGGGGTATCAGGCCTTCGTCGAGTTCGCCGACGCGCGCCACGGCTACGCCATGTTCAACGACTGCGGCACGAACGGATCGTGCCAGGGCGGGCTGCTGTTCGCCAGCGCCGACGGCGGCGCGACCTGGCAGCCGCGGCAGGTGCCGGGCAAGGCGGACCACAACGTGCAGCTCTACGTGGTCGGTCCCGAGCAGATCATGCTGTGGAGCGAGACGGCGGGCGGCTACCACCTGTCCCGCGACGGCGGGCGGACGTACACGTTCGCGGCCGAGGTCCCGCACGACTACCAGGCGGCCACCGGCATCCGGTACGGCGTCGCGTACGGCGCGCAGGAGGCGGTGCTGACCGACTGGCAGACCGGCCGCCCCGTGCCGCTGCCCGACGGCTACCAGGGCGGGGGCGCGACGGTCACCCGCGACGGCGTCATCTGGCTGACCCGGTTCGACAAGATCAAGGAGACGGCCCGCAGCGCCGACGGCGGCCGCACCTGGCAGCGGCTGGCCGTGCCGGAGCAGCCGGGCCGGCCGCTGTTCGCGATGTTCGTCCGGCTCTCCCCCGGCGGCGACGCGTGGCTGATCGGCGAGCAGGATCCGATGTCCACCGGCGGCGGCACCTCGCTGCTGCGCGGCTCGGTGCTCAAGGGCACCGGCCTGCCGCTGGTCTGGCAGCTCGCCGGCGGCGCGTGGACGCCGCGCCCGATCGAGGGGGTCCGGGAGAAGCCGAACTTCCCGTACTCGGTCGCGCCCGCGGGCGACGGGCTGCTCGCCATCGCCGGGCCCGACGGCACCGGCTACCTGGCCGACCGGTACGTCGAGGTGCCGGGCACGCCGCGGCTGGACTGGGTGACCGTGCTGCCCGACGGCACGCTGTTCGCCCGGCAGAACGCGGAGGGCCGGGTCTACCTGGGCACCGGCCACGGCTCGGCGCGCGAATGGCTGGACCTCACCGTGCGGTGACCGACATCAGGTCCCTCCCGGCTGGCTCCGACAAGTTGAGTGCAGTACGCTCAACTTTGTTCGGAGCACTCAGCCGAGGGAGCGTATGGACACTCAGCGCCTGACCACGAAGAGCCGCGAGGTCATCACCACCGCGGCCGCGACCGCGCAGCAGCGGGGCCACGCCACCGTCGAGTCGTGGCACCTGCTGCTGGCACTGCTGGACACCGGGGGCTCCACCGCCGCCGGGCTGCTGCGGGCGGTCGGGGCCAACCCGGCCGACGTGCGCCGAGCCGCAGCGCGCGCCGTGGAGCAGCTGCCGACGGCGCGGGGCAGCAGCGTGGCCGAGCCGAGCCTGTCCCGCGAGCTGGTCAACGCGATCAACGCGGCCGAGCAGGTCGCCCGGCCGCTGGGCGACGAGTACGTCTCCACCGAGCACCTGCTGGCCGGGCTGGCCCGGGTCGGCGGCGCGGTCGGCAAGGCGCTCAAGCAGGCCGGCGCGACCGAGGAGGCGCTGGTCGCGGCGTTCCCGGAGATCCGCGGCGGGGACCGCCGGGTGACCACCCCGGACCCCGAGCAGCAGTACCAGGCCCTGGAGAAGTACGGCGTGGACCTGACCGCCCGTGCCCGCGACGGCAAGGTGGACCCGGTCATCGGCCGCGACCCCGAGATCCGGCGCGTGATCCAGGTGCTGTCCCGGCGCACCAAGAACAACCCGGTCCTCATCGGCGAGCCCGGCGTCGGCAAGACCGCGATCGTGGAGGGCCTGGCCCAGCGCATCGTCGCGGGCGACGTGCCCGAGTCGCTGCGCGACAAGAAGCTGGTCAGCCTGGACCTGGGCGCCATGGTCGCCGGCGCGCAGTACCGGGGCCAGTTCGAGGAGCGGCTCAAGAGCGTGCTGGAGGAGATCAAGGGCAGCGACGGCCAGGTGATCACCTTCCTGGACGAGCTGCACACCGTGGTCGGCGCGGGCAAGGGCGAGGGCTCCATGGACGCGGGCAACATGCTCAAGCCCATGCTGGCCCGCGGCGAGCTGCGCATGGTCGGCGCCACCACCCTCGACGAGTACCGCGAGCACATCGAGAAGGACCCGGCGCTGGAGCGGCGCTTCCAGCCGGTGGTGGTCGGCGAGCCCACCATCGAGGACACCATCGGCATCCTGCGCGGGCTCAAGGAGCGCTACGAGGTCCACCACGGCGTACGCATCACCGACGGCGCGCTGGTCGCCGCGGCGTCGCTGTCCGACCGCTACATCGCCGACCGGTTCCTGCCGGACAAGGCGATCGACCTGGTGGACGAGGCCGCCTCCCGGCTGCGCATGGAGATCGACTCCCGGCCCACCGAGGTCGACGAGATCGAGCGCCAGGTGCGCCGCCTGGAGATCGAGGAGATGGCGCTGGCCAAGGAGCCCGACCCGGCCTCGGCCGAGCGGCTGAGCAAGCTGCGCGCCGAGCTCGCCGACAAGCGCGAGCACCTGGCCGCCCTGTCCGACCGCTGGCGCAACGAGAAGCAGCACATCCAGGCCATCTCCGCGGCCAAGGAGCAGCTGGAGGAGCTGCGTACGCAGGCCGACCGGGCCGAGCGCGACCTCGACCTGGGCCGGGCGTCGGAGCTGCGCTACGGCCGCATCCCGGCGCTGGAACGCGAGCAGGCCCGGGCCGAGTCCGAGCTGGCCGCGCTGCAGTCGCACGGCGCGATGCTCAAGGAGGAGGTCGGCGCGAACGACATCGCCGAGGTCGTCGCCGCGTGGACCGGGATCCCGGCCGGCCGGATGATGGAGGGCGAGACCGAGAAGCTGCTGCGCATGGAGGAGTCGCTCGGCTCGCGGGTGATCGGGCAGGCCGAGGCGGTCGCCGCGGTCTCCGACGCGGTGCGCCGGGCGCGCGCGGGCGTGGCCGACCCGGACCGGCCCACCGGCTCGTTCCTGTTCCTCGGCCCCACCGGTGTGGGCAAGACCGAGCTGGGCAAGGCGCTGGCCGAGTTCCTCTTCGACGACGAGCGGGCCATGGTCCGCATCGACATGAGCGAGTACGCCGAGAAGCACTCGGTGGCCCGGCTGGTCGGCGCCCCGCCCGGGTACGTCGGCTACGAGGAGGGCGGGCAGCTCACCGAGGCGGTGCGGCGGCGGCCGTACAGCGTGGTGCTGCTGGACGAGGTCGAGAAGGCGCACCCGGACGTGTTCGACGTGCTGCTGCAGGTGCTCGACGACGGCCGGCTCACCGACGGGCAGGGCCGCACGGTCGACTTCCGCAACGCGATCCTGATCCTCACCTCGAACCTGGGCTCGCACGCCATCGCCGACCCGACCCTGTCGGAGCAGCAGCGCAACGACTCGGTGATGGCGGTGGTGCGGACGCACTTCAAGCCCGAGTTCCTCAACCGGCTCGACGACATCGTGGTCTTCCACGCGCTCACCCAGGACGAGCTGACCTCCATCGTCGACATCCAGCTGGCCCGGCTGCGCCGGCGGCTGGCCGACCGGCGGCTCACGCTGGAGGTCACCGACGTGGCCCGCAAGTGGCTGGCCGGCCACGGCTACGACCCGGTGTACGGCGCCCGCCCGCTGCGCCGCCTGATCCAGTCGGCGATCGGCGACAAGCTGGCCAAGGCGCTGCTGTCCGGGGAGGTCCGCGACGGCGACACGGTCCTCATCGACCGCGACGGCGACGCGCTGCGCATCGCCTGACCTGGATTTATCCGACCTCACGGGGGTGGTGATCGTCCGCTACGCTGCCGGGCCATGACCACCCCCGTCAGCACGTACGCCGCACCCCACCCGCAGGACCGCGGGCCGCGACCCGCCACCGCGGCCGTCGCCGCCTGGCTGCAGGGCGCGGTGGCGCTGCTGGCCGCCTCGCTCATCCCGTTCGCCTGGTACATGCACGCGCGCTGGACCGGGCTGATCGATGAGGCAGTGAGGTCGACGCCCGGCGTGGACCTGGACGTGGTCGCCGCGGAACGCTCGTCGAGCCTGTTCGGGGCGATCGTGTTCACGGTCGTGGCCGGTCTGACCGTGCTGTGGTTCGGCGGCACGCTGGCGCCGCTGTGGCGGGGCTCCAACGTGGCCCGGGTGATGTCGCTGGTAGGCAGCGGGATGGTGGGCCTGGGTGGCGCCCTCACGACGTGCTGTGGCATGCTGTCCGGCCTCCTGTTCCTGCCGCTGCTGATCTCGATGCCGATGGAGCCGGATCCGGCGGGCGAACCGGTGTCGCCCCTGCCCGAGGACGCCTACTTCGCGGACGATCCGTTCACCGCGCGCCTGTACGAGCTGTCCGACCGGGAGCTGCCCTGGAGCGAACTCGTGTTCGCCCTCGGGATCCCGCTGGCAGTGCTGTCGCTCGTGGCGATCTTCGTGCTGCTGCTGGTCCCGCCGTCGAACCGCTGGTACTCGCCGCGTCAGGCGCAGCCGCCCTTCCCCGCGCATCCCTATCCGGTATACGCGCACCCGGCATACCAGTACCCGGCGCCCCCGTACTCCGCGCCGCCCGCCCGACCTGCCCCGCCCGCAGGCTCGGAGCAGCCGCCCGCGCCGCTCTGAGGTCGCCGGACTCCGGTGCCTGCGCCACGAGACGCTCGTGTTGACGCTGGCCTGGTGCGAGCCCAGACTGGATCGAGTGAAGGGGGCGAGTCGATGACCCAGGTGTTGCCGCCGCTGATCGGGGTACGGATCACCGGCGCCGAGTACGACGCGCTGCCTCCGAACCCTCGCATCGAGCTCGTCGACGGAGTGCTGACCTTCATGACCCCACCGACCGGGCGGCATCAGAACCTCGTCGACGCGCTGGTCGCCGCGTTGAAGCAGGTGTGCCCTGCGGAGCTGCGCGTGCTGCGCGAGCAGGAGATCCGCCTGTCCGACGACCACCGGCGCAACCCCGACGTCCTGGTGGTCCTCGCGGAGGCCTACGACCCCGACGGCTACTCCTACCGACCCGAGCAGGTGCTGCTGGCGGTCGAGGTGGTCTCACCGGGCACGGAGACCGCCGACCGCAAGCACAAGCCGGCCGAGTACGCGGATGCGGGCGTCGCGCACTACTGGCGCGTCGAATCCAAGCCGGCCCTGGCCGTGTACACCTACCAGCGCGTCGACGAGGGCCCGTACGTGCCGACCGGGCGCTGGGTGCCCGGGGATCTGGTCGCCGCGCCCGGTCTGCCCTGGGCGCATGTCGCGGTGGCGGAGCTCGCCTCCTCCTGAGGGTTGACCGGCGATCGATCTGAGGTCGCAGGCGCGCGTGGCGGCCGGCCGTTACGGTGACCCACATGTCGTATACGCCACCTCCGAGCGGTTACCCGGTTTCGCAGGCACCGGGTGCGGGCCCGCGCCCGACCACGGTCTCCGTCTCCAGCCTGCTGCTCTACCTGACGTCGGCCCTGCTCGTGGTGAGCGCGGCGCTGAGCGTCTACACGTACTCGTCGCTGTCCGCCGCGGCCATCGAGGACATCTACAAGCAGGCGGGCGCCGACGCCACGCTGGCCGAGAGCACGGCGACGATGACGCTCGCCATCGCCTACGGCAGCGCGGCCATCACGGTCGTGCTCGCCGTCTTCTTCGTGGTGCTCGGCCTGTTCATCGGCAAGGGCAAGCAGTGGGCCCGGATCACCACCTGGGTCGTCGGCGGCATCGGCCTGTGCTGCTGCGGCCTCGGCCTCGCCTCGCAGGGCCTGACCAGCTCCTTCTCCACCGGCACCCAGGGTGGGATCGACCAGGACAAGCTCACCGAGCTGCTGAACGCGCAGATGCCCGCCTGGGCCACCAGCGCGAGCATCGTGATCACCGTGCTGCAGCTGCTGGCCCTGCTGGGCGTGGTCGTCCTGCTGGCCCTGCCGCCGTCGAACGCGTACTTCCGCAAGCCGGCGCCGGAGTGGACGCCGCCAGCGTACCCGACCGTCTGAGCACCGTCTGATCGCGGCGCGGGACCGGTGCTCGGGCACCGGTAGCGGCTGACCACGAAAACCTTCGCCGACACCGGACGGCCTGTTGCCG
>NZ_JBFAOU010000150.1:0-20425 GCF_040675365.1 Catellatospora sp. NPDC049609
CCGGCCGCCGCGACCGCGCCGACGGCTCCCGCCGCGACTCCCGCTCCTGCGCCGCGAGCTGCTCGACGGTCGCGGGCAGGATCGTGGTGTGGTCGTCCTCGTTCAGCCGGTGCCTACTCACGATGTGGGACGCTACCGAGGTTGGGCCCTCGCCCGCGATCGGCTGACCGACCGAACCCGGGTGGCAGCTTGCTGCCACCCGGTTCGGGGCGGACGGCGGTCTCCGCCGGGGCGGCTGCGGTCTCCGCCGGGGCGGCTCAGGCCGGTGCCGGGTCCGCCGAGCCGGTGGCCACCGGTGCGCCGGGCTGCGGCCGGACCGGCATGCCCCGGCGCAGCAGGGTGTTCTCGGCCAGCGTCCAGGCCGACGAGACGACCAGGTAGAGCACCGCCGCGAGCGGCAGGATCACCGCGCTGACCAGAATGAAGTACGGCAGCACGCGGGGCAGCGCCGCGAGCACGCCGGTCAGCGGCTGCTCCTGCATGGCCGCCAGCCGGACGGCCCGCCGCGACGTGCCCCAGGCCAGCGCGGCCAGCGCCGCGACCAGCGCGCCGAACACCACCAGGTGCGGCGTCCAGCCGCCCGCCGGGGCGAGCAGGTGCGCGCTCAGCGGCACCCCGCCCAGGGCGCTGTCCAGCAGCGTGTTCGGCCGGCCGGCCACGGTGGGGCTGACGAACAGGTGGTAGGTCAGCAGGAACACCGGCGCCTGCAGCAGCATCGGCAGCATGCCGGCCAGTGACGAGACCCCCGCCTCGCGGTGGAGCTCGGTATACGCCTGCGCGAGCGCCGTCGCGTCGGTGCCGTGCTCCTTGCGCAGCGCGGCGAGCCGGGGCGCCAGCGCGGCACGTGCCCGCTCCCCGCGCACCGCGGCGCGGGTCAGCGGGTGCACCAGCAGCCGCACGAGCAGCGTGACGACGACCACGGCGGCGGCCGCGCCGCCCAGCGGAGCGAGCAGATCGGACAGCCGTATGACGGCGGTGTGAACGGGACCTGTCAGAAGTGAGAAGTCGAACATGGCAATCCCTCTGGCGGAGACGGTGGTCCGGCCGGGCGGCACGGCGGCGCGACGCGCCACCGGTGGCGCCGGCACGGGAGGACGAGAACCGTTCGGCCGGCCCCGGCGTACGCCGGATCAGCAGGCCAGAGGGGTGCGCGAGGGTGCTCGGGGGCGGGGGCGGCCCGCCGCGTCGGGGTCACGCTGGCGCAGCACGCCGGTGCGCCGGGACAGCTCGCGCAGCGCGAGGTCGAGCCCGGCCCGCCCGGACGGCAGCGAGCCGACGCCGTACGCCGCGGCGACGGCGAGCGTGGTGACGAGCAGCAGCACCGCCGCACCGGCGAGCATGCCGCCGAGGCCGGGCTGCTCCGCCGCGGCCACCCCGGTGCAGAGCACGGCCAGCCACAGGGTCAGGGCCCAGCGGGACGCGGCGACGGTCGGCACGCGCCAACCCTACCCACCCCCGACAACCCACCCCCTCCAAGATCGCCAACCCGGCCCGGCACCCACTCGCCCCGTCCAAGATCGCCCGACTTGCCTGGCACCTGTGCGTATCTTGAGCGCGCATACGCCCATCTGCCTGGCAAGTCGGGCGATCTTGGGGGGCGGCGCGGGGCTGATCCGGCGGGGCGGGGTGGTCAGGGGCGTTCGCCGAGGACGGCCACCGCGCCGCGGTCGTCGTCGCGGGCGAGGCTCGGGGTCAGGCCGGCGGCGGTGAACAGGGCACAGGCCGTGCCGGCCTGCTCGTCACTGGTCTCCAGCAGCAGCCTGCCGCGCGGGGCGAGCCAGTCACCCGCACCGGCGAGCACGCGGCGGGCGAGGTCGAGGCCGTCGGCGCCGCCGTCCAGGGCGACCGCCGGCTCGTGCAGCCGCGCCTCCGGCGGCATCATGCCGATCTCCGCCGTGGGTACGTACGGGACGTTGACCACCAGCACGTCGATCCGGCCGCGCAGGCCCGGCGGCAGCGGCGCGTAGAGGTCGCCCTCGTACACCCGGCCGCCGCGCGGCTCGACGTTGCGGCGGGCGCAGCGCACCGCCGCCGGGTCGATGTCGGCCGCGTGCACCTCGACGCCGTCGCTTTCGGCCAGTACGGCCGCCACCGCGCCCGAGCCGCAGCACAGGTCGAGCACCACCGCGCCCGGCCGCAGAAACCGCGCGGCCTGCTCGACCAGCAGCTCGGTGCGCCGGCGCGGCACGAACACGCCCGGGTCGACCGCGATGCGCCGCCCGCAGAACTCGGCGAACCCGACGACGTGCTCCAGCGGCAGCCCGGCGACCCGCCGCGCCACCAGCTCGTCCAGCCGCAGACCGTCGGCAACCGACAGCAGCAGGTCGGCCTCGTCCTCGGCGAACACGCAGCCCGCCGCCCGCAGCCGCGCCACGACGTCAGCCCGTACCCGCATCCGCACCTCCCCGACCCGGAACCCTAGCGCGGCCGGCTAGGCCCGCCGGACGACGATGCGGTCGATCGCGGGCGCCGGGCCGTCGGGGTTGCCGAAGGTCACGGCGTTGGCACCGGCCCGCAGCCGTACGCTGACCGACCGGCTCGCGCAGCAGTCGGCTCCCCCGGCGACGCCCGCCGTGACCGCGCCGCCGCCCGCGACGGTGACCACGACCCGGTCCGCCCGCGGGCCGACCAGCTGCGCGTAGTAGAAGGTCAGCGTGTAGGTGCCCGCCTCGGGCACGGTCACCGCGTTGAACCGCAGCCCGCCGTCCTTCTTCGCGCCCGCGCCGTTGCCGATGTTGCGCACCGCCCGGCCGCCGGAGGCACCCGAGAGGCTGACGACGGCGGCCTGGCCCAGCAGCGTGTTGCCCGAGGCCTCGGCCTCGTAGGCGACCGGCCCGAACGCGGCCGGCGAGGCGGCGGCCGATGGACTGACCGAGGGGCTGGGCGCCGGAGCCGAGGCGGCGGGGGTCGTCACGGCGGACGCGGACGCGGCCGGAGCGCCGGTCGCCGTCGCCGTGACGTCACCGCCCGCGAAGACGCCGGGATCACGGGCCTGCGACCCGTCCGACGACGACAACCAGGCGATGCCGGCCGCCACCACGACCGCCGCGGCGAGCACCGTGGCCACGGCGGCAGGCGGCACCCGCCGACGGCCGGCGGGTCGGTCGACCCGGCGGCGGCCGTGGTAGACCGTGCCCGGCTCGTCGACGACCGGCTCGGGTTCGGCGGCGTCCGCACCAGGCTCGCCGCCGGGACCGACCGTCGCGGGCAGCGGATCGAAGGCGGACACGGCCGGGCTTGGCCTGTCGACGGTCTCGACCCCGCCGGTCCTCTCCGCGTGCCTGGCACCGCGCGGTTCGTCCCCGTCGTCGGTTAGCCCACCGACCTCGCCGGGCTCACCCGAGGCAGCGGCCGCGGCCGGAGCCGCAGTCGTGGGCAGAGCCTCGGACGTGGGCGAAGCCGCGGGTGCGGGCGGAGCCTCGGACGTGGGCGAAGCCGCGGGCGCGGGCGGAGCCGCAGACTGCCCGACTGGTCCGCCGGGGTGCGACGGGTCGTCCGGGTGGGCCGTGCCCTGGCCGGGAATCCAGCCCCCGACGCGCAACCGTCCGCCGGCCCGCTCGTCGGCCGTCATGATCCCCCCTTGAGCTGCGTGGACACCGCGCAGCGGCATACGACGACCAGACCATAGTCAGCCGCTCGCGCGCCGGTCCACCGGGGGACGGAGAACCGACAGGCACGGTCAGCGCAGCCGGTGGCGCGCCCCACTGCCCGCCTGGGCCGGCACCCGGGCGGCGGCCTGCGCAGCGGCCTGCGCAGCGACGTGGGCGGCGAGCGCGTCGCTGGTCAGGTCGCAGGCGGTGATGTCGGTGACGGCCAGCCAGGACATGTGCACCCCGCCGTCGGACCCGATCGTCGCCGACCACCTGGTGCTGGTCGGGTGCGTCGCGACCACCGCGACGCCGACCCGGCCGAGATCGGCCAGCAGCGCGTCGAGGTCGCGCAGCTGCTCGGTGTGCTCGCCCCAGGGGTCGGCGACGAACAGCAGCTGGATGCCCCAGGCGTCGCCGGTGACGTTGTTGACGCGGGCGGTGGGCATGTCGGCGGTCTGCGAGTCGTGCAGCACCGCAGCGTTGGCGGCGGCCCGGCGGCTGATCCGGGCCAGCGCGTCGCTGACCGAGGAGCTGGCCCGCACCCGGTCGCTGAGCGAGCCCAGCGCGCGCAGGTCGCCGCCGCTCAGCCCCGCCACCGTGACCGCCGCGCCGTCGGCCCAGCTGGCCGTGGCCGCCTCCGCGGCGAGGTAGCGCAGCAGGTCGTCGCAGCGCTGCGGGTCACCGCAGAGGGTGAGCAGGCCGGTGCGCTCGCCGTCGACGAACAGCTCGCCGCCCTGCGGCCAGGTGCCGATCTTCAGCAGGCCGGGCAGCAGCGACGGGGTCTCGACCCGGTCGGGCAGCCAGGCGGACCCGGACAGCGACCAGGTGTTGGGCCATTGCACGTCGAACGGCTCCGGCGGGTCGGCACACGGTGCGGCCAGGATGATCGCGAGGTCGCCGCCGTGCTCCCAGGCCGCGGCGATGTCGGGCATCTCCCACGGCGCCCGGCCGCGCAGGCCCGCGGTCAGCTGGCGCAGCCCGGCGTCCAGCCGCTCGGCGGCGCGGTGGCGCGGCGGCCGGGCCGGGCCCACCGGCGTACGCAGCCCGCCGACGCCGCGCCGGCGGCCCACCCGCAACCGGTGCAGGCGGCGGATGCGGCGGCGCACCACGAGGTGGCCCGCCAGGACGGTGGCCAGCGCGAGACCGGCGCCCGCGGCGAGCACCTTGGTCTGCCCGGTGCCGGGGTCGGTCTCGTCCATCGGGATCGGATGCGGCCGGTCGGCGGCCTGCGGCACCACCACGCCGGGGGGCGTGGCCACCCCGGACGGCGACGCGGCGGGGGTCGACGGCGCGGGCGTGGCCGAGGGCGCGACCGCGGAAGGGCTCGGCGCGGGCTGTTGCGGGGCCGGGGTCTGCGGCACGGGGGTCTGCGGTGCCGGGGTTTCCGGGTTGTCCGGCACCGGCACGGCGGGCAGCAGCAGCCGGCCCGTGGCGTGGCGGATGGCGCCGCGGTCGTGGGCGTCGGCGGGCAGCACGATGCGCCAGCCCGGCTCGATGTGGTCCGGGTTCTTGATGAGCTTCGGGTTGAGCGCGGCGAGCTGGGTGTAGCGGTCGAAGTCGCCGGTGAACCGCTCCGCGATGCAGCCGAGGTAGTCGCCCTTCTTGACCACGTACACCGGGCGCTCCACCAGCAGGCGCGTCGGGGCGGGGGCCTGCTGCACGGCCAGGGCGGTCGCCTGCGGCACGGGCGCGCCGCCGACCGCGGCGTACGGCACCGCGGCCGCGAACCCCGGCGCGACGGGGGCGGCCCAGGCTGAGGGCACCTGCCCGGCCGGCGCGGCGGTCAGCTGCCCGGCCGGCGCCGCCCACGCGGCGGGGAGCTGCTCGGCGGGACCGGCCCAGGCGGACGATGCCCGCTCGGCGGGGGCGGCCCACGCGGCGGGCAGCGGCGCGGTGGCCGGGGCGGTGGCGACCGGCGCGGTGGCGATGGCCCGCAGCGGGGCGGGTGCGGGCAGTGCCGCGGTCGCCACGCTGGTCCCGGCGAACACCGCGATCAACCCGCCCACCAGGACCGCCGCGACCCGCTGCTGGAGGCCGAGGCCGGGCAGCCGGACCGCTCGGCGGCCGCGCATGCGCGCGAACAGCTCCACCAGGATGCTGAGCGTGAGCGTCGCCCAGGCCAGCCACCCGGCGCACGCCAGCGCCCGCAGGAACAGGTCGCCGTTGTCGGGCGAGGTCAGCAGCGTGCCGAGCTCGTCGAGCGACGGCACCCGGGCGGGCAGCGGGTTGCCCGCGAGTTCGAGCAGCAGGACGGGCACGCCCGCCACGACCGCCACGATGCCCGCCAGCGAGGCCAGCGCGGTGAGCAGGCGCAGCGTCCAGTGAGGCCGGGTACGCCGGACTGTGGTCATGGTTCCGCCCTTCTGTGTTGCTGCTCGGCCTCGGTCAGGTCAACCGACGAGGAGGGTCGCGGTCGCCTGGCCGGTGGCGTCCCAGACGGGACCGCCCATGAAGGCCAGGCGGGAGGGGTTCTCGTACTTGATCGTGGCGACGACGGTGACCTGCTGGCCGTCCGGCGACACCGTGACGGTGCCGGTCGCGCCCACGGTGGTCAGGTATGCCCGGGCGGCGGCCTCGGCCAGCGCCGGGTCGATCACCTTCCGGCCGCCCTGGATCGCGCTGCCGGGTGCGATGGCCTGCCCCGCGGTGCGGGCCGCCTCCGCGGCGATGTTGTCCGCGCGCTGGTACGCCCGGACCCGCCCGCCGCCGACGATGACCAGGCCGAGCATCGCGATCCAGGCCGGCGCGATGATCGCCATGAAGATGGTCACCTTGCCGCGGTCGTCCCTGATCCTCATCACGTGCGGCTCCGGTAGGTGTCGAGCGGGCTGGTGAACTCGGAGGTGAGCCGGGCGCTGCCCGGCATGCCCGGCAGCGCGATGTCGGCGAACTCCGCGTCGCAGGTCAGCCGGACGGTGACGGTGGCCGGCTGGCCCACCGGCACGGCGAAGCCGCGGGTGTCCACGGTGACGGTCAGCGTGCGGCAGGTAATGCCCTCGGACGCGAAGGAGGCGGCCGCGGCGTCCCGGCCGCGCGCGCCCGCGTCGGTGGCGGTGCGGGCCAGGCTCGCGGTGCGGGCGGCGTTGTACGCGGCGGCCTCGGTGGCCTGCCGGGCCATGCTGAAGCGCCCCGCGATGATGACGCCGACGAAGAAGACCAGCACGACGGGGACCAGGATCGCCAGCTCGATGCTGGCCGACCCCCGGTCGCGCGGCATGATCGTCACGGGATGAACCTCTCCACGGGCCCGCGGGCGCTCTGCTCCACCTCGAAACTGACCAGCGGCAGGATGCTCGTCGCCCGGCCGGTGACGGTCACGGTGACGCTGTCGGCGGCGGTGCGCACGTTCACCTCCGGGTCCTCCAGCCCCACCCCGACCCGGTCGAGGAAGTCGCGGGCGTTGGCCTCACCGGCGCCGGGCGCGCTGCCGTACTCGCGGGCGGCGTTGGCGCCCTGCGTCGCCGCGCCCAGCGCGATCGAGCGGGCGTAGAACACCAGCGCCGCCTGGACCACGAGGAACGTGAAGATGAGCAGCGGCAGCGCGATGATCGCCATCTCGATGGTGCCGGCTCCGCGGTCGGGCGCACGGCGCGCCGCCAGCCGGCCCGGGGAGGGCCGGCCGGCGGTCGCGGTCGTGTCCATGGCCGCCGCCTACGGCATCGAGTCGGGGATCAGGTCGACCCAGTTCTGACCGACGATGAGGATCAGGCCGCCGATGGTGATGGCCGCCGCGGCCATCATCGCGATCATGACGACGTGCGGGATCGGGCCCTCACCGCGGTCACGGATCGCCGGGTCGGCGAGCACCCGCAGCCGCACGGCCACCGCCGCATAAGCCTTCAACAACATGGCATCTCCTCTCTAGTTCTGACTGAACAGGCTCGTCATCAGGGGATATCCGACGAGCACGAGCAAGATCAAAATCATCATCGTGGACGGGATGTCCAGCTTGGAGGTGCGGGTCTTCGCCGCCTCCAGCGCGGCCACGCGGATCTGGTCGCGCAGCGACGCCGCCTGCGCCCGCAGCGTCTGGTACACCTGCGCGCCGTCGTTGCCCGCGCTGCGCATGATGTCGGCGAAGCCGGTCAGCTCCACCACGCCGATCCGGTCCGCCAGCGCCTTGAGCTCGTCCCACGGCGGGCGCATCTGCAACTGCGCGGTGAGCAGCGAGGTCCGCAGCCGGGTGTACGGCCAGCCGTCGCAGATGCTCGCCGAGCGCTCCATCGCCTCCACCGCGCCGTGCCCGGAGCGCACCTGGTGCGCGGTGAGCGTGGCGTACGTGCACAGCGCCCGCACGAACTCCTTGCGCGCCTGCCGGGCCCGCGCGCGCATGTCGTAGTGCGCCAGCGCCCCGGCGCCCAGCGCGAACAGCAGCGTGGCCACCAGCGGCACGCTGACCGGCAGGGTGACCCCGGCGACCAGCGCGAACACCGTCGCCAGCACCGGCAGCGCCAGCCCCATCAGCGCCGACAGGGTCACGCTCAGCACGTGGCCCTGCGGCGTACGGTCCAGGATGGCCAGATCCGTCGCGGGCAGGCTCAGCCGCGCGTACCAGTCCCCGGTCACCCGCACCGGCGGCGCGGCCCGGTGCTCGGCGGCCGGGTGGTCCACGGCCAGCGTCGGATGCAGCCGCCGCAGCGCCGGGCCCAGCGCCGGGGTCGCCGGCACGAACGCGGTGACCAGCAGGTACAGCCCCAGCCCGGCGGTCGCGCCGCCGGCGACGGCCAGCGCGAGCCACATGTTCCCGGCGACCACGGTCACGACGCCACCGCCCCGGCCCGCTCCGGCGCGCGGCGCTGCCGCCGCTGCGTGCTCAGCAGCCGCGGCAGCCGGTCCGGCAGCGTCAGCCCGCGGATCCACAGCATCAGGAAGACGTAGAACACCGCGAGCACGGCCAGGATCACCTGGCCCAGCGGGGTGCGGTACGGCGCGGCGTACCCCGCGTTGAGCGCGCCGAAGGCGAGCAGCGCGACCGTGGTGCCGGTCAGGAAGCGCACCGTGAACCGGGCCGACGAGCGCTCGCTGTCCACCGTGGCCCGCGCCACGATCTCCTCGGCCAGGCCGTTGGCGATGTCGAGCAGCGCGTGGTAGAGCCCCTCGCCGCCGTCGGCCGACTGCATGATCAGCGGCGCGACCACCTCGTCGCTGCTGTGGTCGCCGATGTCGTCGGCGAACGCGCGCAGCGCCGTCTCCAGGTCGGTGCCCGCCTGCAGCCGGGCGGCCAGCGTGCGCACCTCCAGCGAGAGCAGCGGCGGCGCGGTCCGCGCGGTGGCCACGATCGCCGCCTGCAGGCCGATGCCGTTGCGCACGTAGTCGCCGACCCGCCGGGTCCACGCCTCCAGCGCGCCCAGCCGGGCCAGCGCCCGCTTCTCCGCCGTCGCCGCCGAGAACAGCCAGGGCACGCCGGGAATGGCCAGCCCCACGATGATCCCGCCCACCGGCCAGCCGGTGACCAGCCAGGCCGCCGCACCGGCGCACAGCGCGACGATCAGCACACCCTGGCGGGTGCGCCGCTGCCGCAGGGTGCGCCCCTGGCCTTGCCACAGCCGCCGCAGCGACGCCCGCAGCGCCGACGGGGGCCCCGCCGGCTTGGTGGTGCCGACGGCGAACAGGACCGCCAGCGCGATCCCGCTGCCCGCCGCGAGCACGGCGAACGCCGCCAGAATCTGGATCATGACCGCACCCGCATGGTGTGCAGCTCGCGCATCCACGAGCCCCGGTTATGCGGCCCGGCCTCGATGTACGGCACCAGCTCGCGCGGGTCGTAGCCGACGTCCATCAGGTCGTCGCGGATGCGCTCGGGCAGGTGGCGGGGCACCGCGCGGCCGTCCGGGCCGGGGCCGAACACGGTCGTCGTGACGACCCGGCCGTCGCGCATGCCGCCGACCTCGATGACGTGCGACACGAAGCGGTGCTCGCCGCCGCCGATGGCCCGCTCGTCGACCACGGCGGTGTAGACGATCAGGTCGATGCCCTGCGACGCCATCCGCAGCGCCTGCTCGGCGCCGATGTCGTTGCCGTACGAGCAGGCCAGCTGCACGATCGAGTCCATCACCTCGCGCGCCTGCCGGGAGTGGATGGTGCACATCGCACCCCGGCTCACCGTCATCGCGCGCAGCATCGGCACGATCTCCCGGCCGCGCGTCTCGCCGACGATCACCCGGCGCACGCCCAGCCGCTGCGTGATCGGCATCATGTCGTGCAGGGTCTTCTCGCCGCGGCGCTTGCCGCCGGCGTCGTACTCGCCGTGCCCCTGCAGCGCCTCCAGGCTGATCACCCAGTTCTCGGCGCCGGGGTGCACCGACTCGTGCAGGCCCAGCTCGCGCGACTCCTCCAGGGTGATGTACGGCTCGCCGGGCGGGATGGTGCGGGCCAGCGCCCGCAGCAGCGTGGTCTTGCCCGACGCGGCCAGGCCGGCGACCATGATGTTCGCCCCGGCCTCCAGCGCCTTGGTCAGGAACCGGTAGAGCAGCAGGTCGATCATGCCCCAGCGGTCCCGCAGCTCCTCCAGCGTCGCCGCGAACAGGCTGTGCTTGCGGATGTAGACCACCGGGCGCGGCGACACCTTGTAGAGCACCGTCATCCGGGAGCCGTCGGGCAGCTGCATGTCCAGCTCCGGGTTGGACTCCGACAGCTGGCGCTCGGTGGCCGCCACCCGCATCGCCAGCACCTGCAGCATGCCGATCAGCTCGTCGTCGGAGTCGGCGACCGGCTCGCCCCGGCTGCGGCTGCCGTCGGCGTGGTGCAGCAGCACCTGGTCGCAGCCGATGATGTGCACGTTGGTGATCTGCGGGTCGTCCAGCAGGCGCTGCAGCCGCCCGGCCCCGAACATGCCGGCCACCACCGCGTCGAGCAGCGCCTGCTCCACCGCCGGGCTCACCGGCTGGCCCGCGTGCGCCATCGCGACCACGTAGTCGGCGATGACCTCGCGGCCGATCCGGGCGGCGGTCTCGCGGCGGTGCGCGGCGGTGACGTTGGCCGAGTCGGCGAGCAGCCGGGTCAGCGTCTCGGTGACCCGGCCCTGGAGCTGGCGTACCACCGTGTAGTCGACCGGCGCGGCGGTGGCGTGGGCGCCCGGTGGCGCCGGGTAGGCCACCCGGGCGGTCCCGTTGACCCGCGGCACGGCCGCGACCTCGGGCGGGATCGGCACGAAGCGCGGCGCCGTCATGACGTCACCGGCAGCGGCTCGGTGTCGCGCCGCGACAGCGCGCCGGCCACGCTGCGGGCCGCGATCAGCTCGGTGATCGTGTCGTACGCGGCCGCGCCGTGGCGCATCAGCGGCGCGCGCCGCCGCCCCCGCCCGTCGCCGCACAGGGCCGCGGCGGTCTGCGGATCCCACGGCAGGGTGGCCGCCACCGGCGTGCCCAGGTGCCGGGCCACCTCCCGGGCCGGGATGCCGCCGCCGACCAGCAGCAGGCCGACGCTCTGCTCGACGAAGCCCGGCGGCAGCTGGCGGCGCAGCGCGGACAGCGCCGAGACCGCCGGCGACACCGTACGCAGCGAGTGCGGCCGCACCGCCAGCAGCACCAGGTCCGCCTGGGACAGCAGCGACCACGGCGGGTGCGCCGCGGCCAGCCGCCCGCAGTCGGCCAGCACGGTCCGGCTGGTCATCCGGGAGAAGAACTCGCCCAGCGCGGTCCAGGCCATGTTCAGCGAGGCGCTCTGCGCCGGTTCGGTGAGGCCGGGCAGCGCCATCCGCTGCTGGCACGGCGCGTCAAGGTCGATGAGGTTGCCGGTGAGGTCGGCGTCGGCGGTGCCGCGCAGCGCCGAGGAGGCCAGCGGCAGCACGCCGCGGTCCGGCGGCAGCTCGTAGCGGGCCAGGTAGCCGGCCAGCAGGTCGCCGCCGGCCGGGTCGCACTCGGCCAGCAGCACCGGCGCCGGCCAGGTCAGGGTGAACGCCAGCGCGGCGGTGGACACGCCGGGCGAGCCCTTCGCGGAGATCATCGCGATCAGCGTCATCGCGGCCCGCTCACGAGCCGTCGAGGGAGAGCACGACGCGGTCGTCGGCGGCGAGCGCGGCCACGGTCGGCGCGTCGGCCGTGGCGACCTCCACGTCGATCACCGTCTGGCCGGACCGGGTGCCGGGCGAGATGTCGATGATCGTCGCGGTGATGGTGCGCGGCGGGACGAGATCGGGGCCCTGCACCTCCTTGTCCTCGACGCCCTTCTTGGGCACCACCACGAGCAGCACCTTGGCGCCGACGGTCAGCCGCGACGCCGAGGGCATGCGGTCCTCCCCCAGCGCCAGGCCGATGAGCTGGTGGCCGGGTGCCGGCACGGCCGTGTCGGTGACCTGGTCCCGGGTGATCAGGGTGCCCGGCACCAGCGCCATCACCGCCCGCTTGCCGATCACGTCGCCGGAGTCGCGGGCCGCGATCGGCCGCAGCCCGACGGCCTCGTTCACCCGCACCACCACCAGGTCGGCGCGGGTGATCTCGGCGCCCTTGCCCACCGGGCGCGCCACGGCGAGGAAGTCGTGCGTGCTGCCGATGCGCTGGGCGACGTACGCCGCGGTGAGCGCGCCGACGATGATGAGCAGCACGGCGAGCGCGCCCTGGGCGATCGAACGGCGGCGGGGCGCGTTGCGCGGGACCGCGATCGGGGCGGCGGGCAGCGCCCGCGGGGGTGCCGAGGTGGTCATGGGTTCTCCTGCCTGCGATCGCCGGCGGCCGGAGCGGCCGCCATGAGCTGCGCGCTGCGCGCGGTCATGAATTCACCACCTGCATCTCGTCGATGCGCAGGTAGACCGGGCCGCTCTGGCGCAGCCGCAGCAGCACGCCGGACTGGCCGCCGCCGGACCAGGTCACCCGCCACAGCGTCGCGCCGCTGACGGCGTACTTGCCGCCGGGCTTGTCGCGGGAGGGCTGGGTGTAGCGGTGGCCGCACGACGAGGCGCGGTTGCCGTATTCGGGCCGGTACGCCGTGCCGGGCGACCGGCACACGACGGTGCGGCCGTCGCCCATGCTCCAGCGGATCTCCACGGCGCGGGCGGTCGCGGTCACCGACAGGCCGGGCACCGACACCGTGCGCGAGACCGGGCCCCAGGTCTGCGCCGTGCGCGGCGTCCACATCCACACCGGCAGGCCGACCAGCCCGGCGCCGGACGCGGCGGGCGCGGTCCTGATGTCGGGACCGGTGATGGGCAGCTGGGTGATGGCCCGCGCGGCGAGCTCCATCGCCGACGGCATCCCGCCGTATCCCGGCGGCGGGCTGGTCAGGTACCGCGTGGTGCCCTGCTGCCAGCCCGCGGACAGGCCGCCCCAGCACCACACCGCGTACATGAAGCCCTCGCCCGGATCGTTGCCGCCCCAGACGGGATCGTCCTCGGCGAGCGAGAGCCGGTTGTAGTAGCAGCTGTTCACATGGTTGAACCAGCCCATGCCGGGGCGGTAGCAGTCGATCACGCCGAGGTGCTCGTGCTCGCACGTCCCGCTGCCGCCACCGCCGCCACCCCCGCCGCCGCCACCGCCGCCTCCCCCGCCGCCGGTGACCACGACGATGCAGGGGCCGTTGTTGGGCGGGCAGTAGATGTAGTCGGCGTGCGCCGTGCCCGGCGCGACGACCAGCGTCAGGGTCAGCGTCAGCGCGGCCGTGGCGAGGCCGCCGAGCAGGCGGGTCGCCCCGCGCCGGGTCAGCATGACGCCGCCCGGTCGGTGTGCGAGTCCACCCAGCGCCAGACGCCGTCGGGGTAGAGCCCGGCCCGCAGCGTCACCGGGTAGCGGTGGTTCTGGCCGGGCGCGGCCACGGACTTGCGGGTCTTGCGGTCGATGGTGTCCACGCCGGCGTCATCCACACAGGCCTCCAGGACGATCGAGGTGGCGCTGACCGAGACCACCCGGCGCAGCGTGAGTGTGGGCTGTCCGGTGCGGACCAGCCCCTGCTCGGCCATGAGGTCGAGATCGCGTTCGAGCAGCGCCATGTAGCGACCGGCGGCGTACGGGTACATCGGGCGGCGGGTGGCGTCGTCGTCCCAGTCGTACCGCCCGGTCTGCCCGGCCTTGAGGTAGATGCTGTTGAGCTTGAGGAAGGCGGTCCAGGCGGCGTCCACGGTGCGCTGCTCGTCGGCGCTGAGGGACGGGCCCGGCGACGGCCGGCCGACCGCGGGGCGGCTCGGCGCCGCCTGCGGCTCGGGCACCTCGGCGGAGCAGCCCAGCAGGGCGGCGGGCAGGGCCGCCGCCAGCGCGACGGCGACGGTCGACCGCCCTCTTCGGACATACGGAATCATGCGCCCCCCTCGTCCCCGACGAGCCTCGCTGAGCCCTTTCACCTGCCTGAAGTCGTTGCTGCTCAAGCGCTCCCCCGCGCCAGACGGCCGATCGTACGACGAAATCCGCCGATATAACAAGGGGTGATCAATGACCACACGGACAGTATTTGATAACGACTCCTCCATTTACCCCTCACGATCATCCGTTTTGGATCGCCCCCGCGGCGCATCGGAAGATCCCTGAACAACGCCATTGATCCATCGATCGACACAAATAGGAATCTCGATGGATCGGCGCCATGAATGCGGCGTCCGGGCAGAAAAGCGAAACCCGGCAAATCGCCATTAACCGCGCTAAGATGGCAAAGTTATCGACCCAGGGAGTGATCGCCGTGGTGACGACAAGCAGGGCCACCGGATTCGCCGAGCAGACCGCGCGGCTGGACGACGTGCTGGACTGGTTCCGGCGCATGCGGGAGGCCGATCCGGTCAGCTGGGACGAGCACTACGGCGCCTACCACGTCTTCCGGTACGCCGACATCGAGAAGGTGCTGTCCGACCCGGCCGTGTTCTCCTCCGACCTGACCGGGCTGGTCCCGAAGCAGGAGGAGATCGAGCTGTTCAGCCGGGGCAACTTCGTGCGCATGGACCCGCCCCGGCACACCAAGATGCGCCGCATCGTGAGCAAGGCGTTCACCCCCCGCGTCGTCGCCGAGCTGGCGCCGCGCATCGCCGGCATCACCAACCGCCTGCTCGACGAGATCGCCGGCGAACCCCGGTTCGACCTGGTGCGGGAGCTGGCGTACCCGCTGCCGGTCACCGTGATCGCGGAGCTGATCGGGGTGCCCGCGTCCGACCGCGACCGCTTCCGCCGCTGGGCCGACTCGCTGCTCGACGCGCAGGTGCCGGACACCGTCATCCCCGACGAGAAGATGATGCAGCAGGCCGGCGCCCGGCTCCGCGACATGATCGACTACCTGCTGGCGCACATCCGCGAGCGCCGCGCCCGGCCCGCCGACGACCTGACCAACGCCCTCATCCTGGCCGAGGTCGACGGCGAGCGGCTGACCGACGAGGAGATCGTGGGCTTCCTCGGGGTGCTGCTCATCGCCGGGCACATCACCACCACGACGCTGCTCACCAACACCGTGCTCTGCCTGGACGAGCACCCGGCCGCCGCGGCGGAGCTGCGCGGCGACCCGGGCCGCATCCCGGCCGCACTGGAGGAGGTGCTGCGCTACCGCTCGCCGTTCCCCCGGCTGGCCCGGCTCACCACCGCCGACACCACGATCGCGCAGCGGCTGGTGCCGGCGGGCAAGGTGATCATGCTCTGGCTGGCCTCGGGCAACCGCGACGGGGCGCAGTTCGTCGAGCCCGACACCTTCGACATCGGCCGCAGCCCCAACCCGCACCTGAGCTTCGGCCACGGCATCCACTTCTGCATCGGCGCGCCGCTGGCCCGCCTGGAGGGCCGGATCGCCATGGAGATCCTGCTCCGCCGGACCACGGACCTGCGGGTCGACGACGGCGTGCAGTACTACGACCCGCGCATCATGACCGGGGCCAAGGTGCTCCCGCTGCGCGCGCAGTGGGCGTGACCATCCCGCGCCCCGCCGAAAGCCCTGCTCCATAGCGAACGCCGCCTCGGACGGCGCCCGGTCTGCCAGGCGTGTCCCAGGCGGCGTCGCCGTGGGGTGGGGATGGGGTGGTGGGGATGGGGTGGGGTGGGATGGGTGCGGGTGAAGGTCAGTGCGCGGGGGACGCGTACATCTCGTTCACGACGGTGAGCACGTCGGCGATGGACGTGCGGGCGCGGGTGGCGATGTGCTCGACCGGGGCGTTGCTGGCGAACGCCTCGCGGATGGCCGAGCGCAGCGAGCCGTGGTCGTGGCCGGCGGCGAGGGCCTGGTCGATCAGGCACAGCGCGTGGTCCGCGGTGACGTACATGCTCATCTCCCTGCTACGGCTCGTCGGTGGGGCCACCTCGTCGTGGTGAGATCTACGATCCGGCACGCGCGCGGCCGAAACATCCGCCACCTCGCGGTAGCGTGCGCCCGATTACGTCCTGATATGCGATAAGAGCGCCTTTTCTGCCGATTTTCCGGCTCGAAAAGGCGCTCCTCACGCGGCGGGCAGAGCCGCTCAACCCGGGTGTACGCCGACCGCGTCGCGGATCTTGAAACCCTCCCGCGCGTCGGCGGAGCGGGCGCAGTGCGCGCAGCAGTAGAAGTGCCCGGACACCTCCACCCCGTGTCCGATGATCTTCGTGGCGCAGTGCTCGCAGACCGGCGCCAGCATGTTCACCGCGCACTCGAACGAGTCGAACACGTGCACCGCCCCACCCGCCGTGTGCACCTCGAACGACAGCCAGTAGTCGTTCTTGCAGACCTCACATGTCCCCATGTCAACACCTCCCATCCGGCCATGCTCGTTCCCAGTCTCGGATGCCGACCGCCCCGTTAGCGGCAAAACGACCTATTTGCCCTGGCAGCGCACTCGCCCGCGCGTACGCAGGATCGCGTACGCCGCCGCGTGGATGCGGCCGGGCGGGCCGGGTCCGTACCCTCGCAGCTGTGCACCTGCTCCACCGGCTGTCCGCCCGCCCCCGGCTCTACGACGCGGTCCTCGCGCTGGTCGTCGGGGTGCTCGTCGTCGCCGGCTCCGTGCCGACCCAGAGCGAGCAGCCCGAGCGGCTGCACCTGGACGCCGCCGCCTTCGCCCTGCTGGCCACCGGCGCGCTCGCGCTGGCGGTACGCCGCCGGTGGCCGGAGCTGTCCTGCCTGGTCACCTTCTCCGTGGTCGTCGTGTTCATCAGCGCCGGCTACCCCTACGGCCCGATCTTCGCGTACGTGATGTTCGCCGTGTACGCGCTGGCCGCCTGGCGGGGCTCGCACCGGTCCGTGCCGGTGACAGCGGTGATGATCGCCTTCTACCTGGGCCTGAGCGCCTGGGTCGAGAAGGAGCCCGACGGGCTCTTCTTCAACCTGGTCACCACCTCGTTCTGGCTGGCCACCCCGCTGGTCACCGGGATCGCGGTGCGGCTGCGGCGCGAGGGCCTGGAGCAGGCGCAGATCGAGGAGCGCCGCCGCCACGCGTACGAGGAGCGCCTGCGCATGGCGCAGGAGGTGCACGACGTGGTCGGGCACAGCCTCGCCGTGATCAGCATGAACGCCGGCGCCGCCCTGCACGTGCTGAGCCGCCGCCCCGCCGCGCCCCAGGTCGAGGAGTCGCTGCGGGCGATCCGGCAGACCAGCACCGCCGCCCTCGACGAGCTGCGGCTCGCGCTGTCCACGTTCACCGGCGCGGTCGCCGCCCCCGACCGGCCCGCCGCCGGGCTCGCCCTGCTGCCCGATCTGGTCGCCGTCACCGGCTCGGACCGGCTCGCGGTCGCCCTGGCCGTCGACGGCCCCGCCCGGCCCGTGCCGCACGCGGTCGACCTGGCCGGCTACCGCATCGCCCAGGAGGCGCTGACCAACGTGCTGCGCCACGCCGGTGCGCGCCGCGCGACGGTCGAGCTGGCGTACCGCCCGGACGGCATCGAGCTGACCGTCACCGACGACGGCCGCGGCGGCGCGCCGCAGCCCGGCGGCTCCGGCCTGGACAGCATGCGCGAGCGCGCCCGTGCCCTGGCCGGCACGCTCGACGCGGGCCCGCTGCCCGGCGGCGGCTTCCGGGTCCGCGCCGTGCTCCCCTGCGGCGAGCCGCCCGAACCGGCCCCCGCCACAACCGCCGTGAGCGCCCCCGCCGCCGGGAACGCCCTCGGCGCGGTGCCCGCGTGATCCGGGTCGCGCTCGCCGACGACCAGGCCCTGCTGCGCCTGGCCATGCGGACGCTCATCGACTGCGAACCCGACCTGGAGCTGGTCGGCGAGGCCGAGGACGGCGCCGCGGCGCTCGACCTGGTGGCCGACCGGCGGCCGGACGTGCTGCTGCTCGACATCCGCATGCCGCGGCTGGACGGGCTGGAGGTGCTGCGCCGCCTCGACGGCCCCACCCGCGTGATCGTGCTGACCACGTTCGAGCTCGACGAGTACGTCTTCGAGGCGCTGCGGGCGGGCGCCTCCGGCTTCCTCACCAAGGACGCCGAGCCCGCCGAGCTGCTGCGCGCGATCCGGGTGGTGGCGGCGGGCGACTCGCTGCTGTCGCCCGCGGTCACCCGCCGGGTGATCGAGCGGTTCGGCGCGGTGCCCGGCGCGGCGCCGCCGCTGCGCGTACACCCCGATCTGCACCTGCTCACCGAGCGGGAGCGGGAGATCGTGGGCTGGGTCGCCACCGGCCTGTCCAACGACGAGATCGCCGCCGGGCTGGTGGTCAGCCCCGCCACGGTGCGCACCCACGTCAGCCGCGCCCTGATCAAGCTCGGCGCCCGCGACCGCGCCCAGCTCGTCGTCATCGCCTACCAGTCCGCCCTCCCCCTCCCCCGTACGTAGGGACGGATACGCGCGGACGCTGACGCGCGCGACGGGCGGGGGCGGCGAACCTGTGCGGGCCCCCATGACCCGAACAGGAAGGGCCACCATGTCCACCGCCTGGCAGCGGATCTCCACCGCGCCCGCAGGTCGCCGCACCGCCTGGTCCGTGCTGACCGGCTGGCTGCTCATCGCCGTCTCCGCCGTCATGTTCACCCAGCTCGGCGACGTGGAGACCAACGACGTCAGCTCGTGGCTGCCCGCCGCCGCCGAGTCCACCCGCGCGCTCGACCTGGCCGCCGCCGAGTTCCCCGCCGACGAGCCCGACCGGCTGCTGCTGGTGTACGCCCGCGACGGCGGCCTGACCGCAGCCGACCGCGAAGCCGCCGACGCCGACGCCACCGCGCTGGCCGGGCTGGCCGCCGGCACGATCCCGCCGCCGATCCCGTCCGACGACGGGGCGGCGCTGCTGGTCGCCGTGCCGCTGAGCCCAGCGCAGGCCGCCGAGGACGCCGTCGGGCCGGTGCTGGACCGGGTGCGCGCGGTCCAGGCCGAGGGCCTGCCCGGCGGGCTGGCGGCGTGGGTGACCGGCGGCCCGGCCGCCGGGGCCGACTTCGACGCCGCGTTCGACTCGCTGGACACCACGCTGCTGGCCGTCACCGTCGGCGTGGTTGCGCTCCTGCTGCTGCTCACCTACCGCAGCCCGGTGCTGCTGCTGATCCCGCTGGTCACCGTCGGCATCGCGAGCCGCCTCGCCGAGGCGCTGGTGTACCTCGGCGCGAAGCACCTGGGCCTGGTCGTCAACGGCGCCAGCGCGGGCATCCTCACCGTGCTGGTGTTCGGCGCGGGCACCGACTACGCGCTGCTGCTGATCTCCCGCTACCGCGAGGAGCTGACCCGGCACGCCGACCACCGCCACGCCATGCGCCTGGCGCTGCGGCACAGCCTGCCCGCGATCATCGCCTCGGCCGCCACCGTCATCCTGGCCCTGCTGACGCTGCTCGCCGCCGGTCTCAACTCGACCCGCGGCCTGGGCCCGGTCGCCGCGCTCGGCATCGCCTCCGCGCTGCTCGCGATGACCACCCTGCTGCCCGCGCTGCTGGTCACCTTTGGCCGCCGCGTGTTCTGGCCGCTCATCCCGGCCGTACGCGCCGACGGCTCCCCCGCCCGCGGCCCCGGGCTGTGGGCCCGCACCGCCGGGTTCGTCGCCTGCCACCCCCGCCCGATCTGGATGGTGACCGCGCTGGCCCTGGCCGCGCTCAGCCTAGGCACGACCACGCTCACCGTCGGCGTCCACCAGAGCGAGTCGTTCACCAGCAAGCCCGACTCGGTACGCGGCTTCGAGGCGCTCGCCGAGCACTACCCCGCGGGCTCCGGCGACCCCACCGAGCTGTACACCAGCACCCTGCGCGCGGACGAGGTCGCCGCCGCGGTCCGCGGCCTGCCCGGCGTCGCCGAGGTCGGGCAGGCCGAGCCGTCGGTCGCGGGCGGGTGGACCCGGCTGCGGATCGTGCTGGCCGATCCGCCCTCCAGCGACGGGGCCGAGCAGACCGTGCTGCGGCTGCGCGACACGGCCCAGGACGTCGACCCCGGCGCCCTGGTCGGCGGTGCGACGGCGCAGGAGCTCGACCAGAACACCACCATGGACGCCGACCTGCGCCTGATCATCCCGCTGATCCTGGTCGTGGTGCTCGGCGTGCTGGTCGTGCTGCTGCGCGCGCTCGTCGCGCCGTTGCTGCTGCTGGCCAGCGTGCTGCTGTCGTTCGGCGCCGCGCTGGGCGCGTCGGCGCTGGTGTACCACGCGATCGGCTTCCCCGCGATCGACCGATCCGTGCTGCTGCACGGCTTCCTGTTCCTGGTCGCGCTGGGCGTGGACTACACCATCTTCCTGATGACCCGCGCCCGCGAGGAGTCGGCCGCGCTCGGGCACGGCGCCGGCATGTCCCGCGCGCTGGCCGTCACCGGCGGCGTCATCACCAGCGCCGGGGTGGTGCTGGCCGCGACGTTCGCGGTCCTGTCCCTGATGCCGATCGTCTTCATGATGCAGCTCGGCATCCTCGTCGGCCTCGGCGTGCTGCTCGACACCTTCGTCGTCCGGTCCCTGCTGGTCCCGGCACTCGTCCACCACGTCGGCCCACGCTCCTGGTGGCCCACCCGCCTCTGAGACACCGGGGCCAGGGGGGGCGACTCCCCCCCGCCCCCCCGGCCAGCCCAAAACCC
>NZ_JBFAOU010000151.1:0-20272 GCF_040675365.1 Catellatospora sp. NPDC049609
AGCGGCTGCTCGGCTGCGGCACGCTGACCATCGAGTCGGCGGGCGAGCACGGACTGGCCGCGCTCGCCCAGAGCCGCGCGTGCGTATATGTGTGCAGAGCAAAGGCGGTCAGGAGCAGACCGCGCCGTTGAGCCGCACGTTGCTCGGGGCCGGCGACGACGGCCCGGTCGCGGTGTACCCGATGGTCACGCTGCCGCTCGGGGCCAGCGCGGCGGCCCAGCTCGGCGCGGCCGCCGTGATCGTGGTCCCGCTCTGCGTCACCGTGGCGTTCCAGCCGCTGCTCAGGGTGACCCCGCTGGGCACCGTCCAGGTCACCGTCCACGGGTTGAGCGTGCTCGTCCCGATGTTGGTGACCTTGATCTCGGCCTGGTAGCCGCCCGGCCACGAGTTGATGATCGTGATCACCCGGGTGCAGGCCCCCGGCGGGTTGGCCGACGGCGAGACCGAGGGCGACGGCGACGGCGGCCGGGAGGGCGAGATCGACGGTGACGGCGACGGCGACCGCGAGGCCGACGGGGACGGCGAGGCCGAGCGCGATGGCGACACCGACGGGCCGGGCGTGGTCGGGTTCGGGTTGCCCGACGGCGGGTTCAGGTACGGCTGGAGGATGTTGTACTTCGTCTGGTTGATCGAGTACCAGTCGTCCAGCGCGATGCCGCCGGTGTCACCGGAGTTCGGGTTCCACGACCAGTACGTGAACGACAGCCCGTTCTCGCCGATGTAGCTCATCAGCTTGGTCAGCCACTGCGTGTCCAGCGGGTTGGCCAGCGTGCTGCCGAACTCGCCGACCAGGATCGGGGCCACGTTCTGCTTGGCGATCTTGCCCCAGAAGTGGTCCCAGACGGCGGGCAGGTTGTTCGGGAAGTTCGGGTCCTCGAACCAGTCCTGCCGGTCGTACACCGAGATGCCGTAGTCGTGCGGGGCGTAGACCAGCCGGTTGGCGACGTTGAGGCGGACCGGCTTGTCGATCGCGGCGGACAGGTTGCCGCCCCACCAGTCACAGGCCATCGGGTCGTCCGGGATGCCGTCCCACTCGTTCGCGACGCCGCCGGACAGGCAGCTCACGCCCTCGACGAAGATCAGCCAGTCGGAGTTGGCCTGCAGGACCGCGTTGCCGATCCGCTCGGCGGCCAGCCGCCAGTCCCGGGCCTGCACGTCGCAGCCCCAGCAGGCGCCGGTCGCGTTCGGGTCGGTGCCCTCGGCGTGCGGCTCGTTGAACAGGTCCGCCCCGATCACCGTCGGGTTGCCCGCGTACCGCCGGGCCAGCAGCTGCCAGTCCGCGATCATGCTGGCCTCGGACACCGTGGCCGTGTACCACAGCGGGGTCTGCCCGGCCGCGGTCGGCCGGTGCCGGTCCAGGATCACGCGCATGCCCTTGGTGCCGGCGTACTCGATGACCTTGTCGAGGATCTGCAGCGGGGACAGGCCGATCAGGTCCGGGTTGGTGAAGTCGTTGATGCCGGTGGCGGTCGCGCCGGGCTTGAGCGCATCGCCGGAGTACGGCACGCGCAGGGTGTTGAAGCCGAGCGAGGCCATCCGGTCGAGCTGCCCGCGCCAGGTGGCCGGGGCGCTGGCCCACAGCCCGTGGAACGTCCGGTTGTCGGTCTCCATGCCGAACCAGTTGATGCCGGTCAGCCGGACCACCCGGCCGGTGCTGTCGACGATGTTGCGGCCGCTGGTGCGCAGGTAGCCGGTGCCGGTGTCGGCGCTGGCGGGCGCGGGGGAGAAGGTGACCGCCACCAGGGCGGTGGCCGCGGCGGCGAGGGTGGCGGCCGCGGCCGCGGTGAACGCGGCCGTGCGGGTCTTCCAGCGCATTTCGATGCTCCATCCACAACGGACGAACTGATCGGGAATGCGTGCCTGCCCTGGCTCCGGGGTACATCGTGCACCCGCGACCGCGTACACAGCAAGGGGGCGGCCGCTCGCGCGACCGCCCCCTTGCTTCAGCTACTGAGACTCAGCTCGACTTCTCGGCCAAGGCCAAGCAGATCAGCTCGACTTCTCGGCCAAAGCCAAGAAGTTGCGCTTGCCCGCCAGGGCCTGCTCGGCCTCCTTGATGCGCTTGGCGTCGCCGGCGGCCTGCGCCCGCTCCAGCCGCGCCTCGGCCTCGGCCACCTGCTCGCGCATCTGCTTGAGCAGCGGGTTGGCCGACGGCTCGGTGCGCCGCCACGCGGCGTCCATCGCGTCGCGGACCTTGTCCTCGACGGCACGCAGGCGGCGGTCCAGGCTCGCGACGTTCTCGCGCGGCACTCGGCCGGTGTCGTGCCACTGGCCCTGGATCTCGCGGAGCGCGTTCTGCGCGGCCTTCGGGTCGGCGTCGACGTCGATCGCCTCGGCCTGCGTCAGCAGCTCCTGGCGGCGGGCCAGGGCGGCCTTCTGCTCGTTGTCCCGGGCGGAGAAGACCTCGCTGCGCCGGGTGAAGAACGCGTCCTGCGCGGCCCGGAACCGGTCCCACAGCTTCTGCTCGGCCTCCTTGGAGGCGCGCGGCGCGGTCTTCCACGCCGCCATCAGCTCCTTGAGCCGGGCCGCGGTGGCCGCCCAGTCGGTCGACTCGGTCAGCGACTCGGCCTCGGCGACGAGGTCGTCCTTAACGGACTGCGCCTGCTTGCGGGCGGCGTCGAGGGTGGCGAAGTGGCCGCCGCGGCGGCGGGTGAAGCTGTCCCGGGCGACCGAGAACCGCTTCCACAGCTCACCGTCGGTCTTCTTGTCGACCCCGCGGATGGTCTTCCACTCGTCGAGGATCTCCTTGAACCGGTCGCCGGTCGCCTTCCAGCTGGTGGACTCGGCGGCGAGCTTCTCCGCCTCCTCGACCAGGGCGTTCTTACGGGCGACGGCGTCTGCGCGCGCGGCGTCGCGGGCGGCCTTCGCGGCGCCCGCCTTCTCTTCGGCGAGGGTGGTCAGCCGGTCCAGACGGGCGGCGAGGCCGTCGATGTCGCCGACCACGTGCGCCTCGTCCAGGCCGGCACGCAGCCGCTTCACGGTGGTGAGGGTCTGCGAGGCGTCGGCGGCCCCCGAGTTGAGCCGGGTCTCGATCAGGTCGACCTCGGTGACGAGATCCTCGTACCGGCGGACGAAGTGCGCCAGCCCCTCCTCGGGGGTGCCGGCCTGCCATGATCCGACGGCCCGCTCGCCCGCGGCCGACTTCACCCAGACCGTGCCGTCCGCGTCCACCCGGCCATACGATGCCCAGTCGCTCATGATGTGCCCATCCTCGTTCTTCCCGACCGAACCCCGCACTTTCTGCGAGGTCGCCGCCATAGCGCAGTTACCCGTGTTCACCGGGGAGAGTACGCCTCTTCTCTCCTTCAGCATTGTCACAGGTCCGGCTGGGCGCGCGGCACGCGCCCAGGACAAGGTGACCTTACGGGGTCGGCGGCCGGGACGCACCTGGTCCACCCCGCTGTTCAGGGCACGATCCGATTACGGTTGTGCCGTGCGGGTGAACGATAGGGACGGGCTGACCGGCCCAACGGTGATCGCGGTGGTCGGGCCGACCGCCGCCGGGAAGTCGGCGCTGTCGATCGCGCTGGCGCACGCCCTGGGCGGCGAGGTGGTCAACTGCGACTCGATGCAGCTCTACCGGGGCATGGACATCGGGACCGCGAAGCTGACCACGGTCGAGCGGCAGGGCGTGCCGCACCACCTGCTCGACATCTGGCCGGTCAGCGAACCCGCCAGCGTCGCGCAGTACCAGCGGCTGGCCCGCGAGGCGATCGACGCGATCCAGGCGCGCGGCCGGGTGGCGCTGCTCGTCGGCGGGTCCGGCCTCTACCAGCGGGCCGTGCTGGAGGACTTCTCCTTCCCCGGCACCGACGCCGCGGTGCGCGCCCGGCTGGAGACCGAGCTGGCCCGGGTCGGCCCCGGGGTGCTGCACGCCCGGCTGCGCGCCGCCGACCCCGCGGCCGCCGACAAGATCCTCGACAGCAACGGGCGGCGGATCGTGCGCGCGCTGGAGGTCATCGAGATCACCGGCAAGCGGTTCACCGCGTCGCTGCCCGACCCGGTCCCGGTCTACCCCGTGCTCCAGCTCGCCGTCGACCGCGCCGACCTCGACGAGCGGATCGCCCGCCGGGTCGCCGGGATGTGGGCCGACGGCCTGCTCGACGAGGTGCGCGGGCTGCTGCCGCAGGGCCTCGCGGGCAGCCTCACCGCGTCGCGGGCCCTCGGCTACCAGCAGGTGCTGGCGTACTTCGAGGGCACGTGCACCGAGCAGCAGGCGTACGACGACACGGTCACCGGGACGCGCCGGTTCGTCCGGCGCCAGCGCTCGTGGCTGCGCCGCGACCCCTCGGTACGCTGGCTCGACGGCGCCGCCCCCGACCTGGTGGAGCAGGCGCTGCGGATGGTGAGGGAGACGCCGTGAAGTTCACCAAGGGACACGGCACCGGCAACGACTTCGTGATCATCGAGGATCTCGAGGGGACCGTCGAGCTGACGCCCGCCCTGGTCGCCGCGCTCTGCGACCGCCGCTTCGGCATCGGCGGCGACGGCGTGCTGCGCGTGCAGCCCTCGGCCGACCCGGCCGCGCGGTGGTTCATGGACTACTGGAACTCCGACGGCTCGCTGTCGGAGATGTGCGGCAACGGCGTGCGCGTCTTCGCCCGCTACCTGCACACCACCGGCCTGGCCGGCGACGTGGTCCCGCTGGCCACGCGGGGCGGGCTGCGCACGGCGTACGTCGAGGGCGACCTGATCCGCGTCGACATGGCCGCGCCGCGGCTGCTCGGCACGTCGAGCGCGACCATCGACGGGGTGACCTACCCGGGTCTGGCGATCTCGATGGGCAACCCGCACCTGGTCTGCGACGTGCCCGCCGAGGTGGCCGCATCGGTCGACCTGAGCCGCGCGCCGGACACCGACGCCGCGCTGTTCCCGGCCGGGGTGAACGTCGAGTTCTCGGTCCAGGTCGCCGAGGACCACCGGCGCATGCGGGTGTACGAGCGCGGCTCCGGCGAGACCATGTCCTGCGGCACCGGCGCGACCGCCGTCGGCGTGGCCGCCCTGGTCACCAGCGGCCGCGACGCCGGCACCGTCACGGTCGACGTGCCCGGCGGCCGCCTCCAGGTCACCCTGGACGAGCACACCTCCTGGCTGGCCGGCCCCGCCGTCCTCACCTTCACCGGCGAACTCGACCCCGCCGCCCTCACCCGCCGCCCGTCCTGAGCCCGCCCCGGCCACGGCGGCGCCCCTCTCGCGCGGCGCGCTCTCCCGCCTGGCTCACGCGGCGCTCGGGCCTGGTCGCGCGCCGGACACCTCCGGTCACGCGGCGCTCCGCTTGTCGCGCCCGAGGCCGGACACTTTCTGACCCGAAACGCCGATCATCCCCGGGCACACCCCGCCAGCTGGGCGGTATGTCCGGTTCGCGGGCGGGTGCGGTCGGATGATCGTCCGACTTGCCGGGCAAGTGGGCGAAAGGGCGGTCAAGATACGCCCATCTGCCTGGCAAGTCGGACGATCCAGGGGTCAGGGCTCCGGGGTGGGGGCCGGGTCGGAGTCGAGGGCCGGGGTGGTGGCGGACTGCTGGGCGACGGCGCGGACGGCGGCCGCGACGGCGGGGGCGACCCGGGAGTCGAAGACGCTGGGCACGATGACGCTCGGGTTCAGCTTCTCCTCGCCCACCACGTCGGCGATCGCCATCGCCGCGGCCAGCGCCATCTCCTCGGTGAACTCGCGGGCCTGCGCGTCGAGCATGCCGCGGAAGACGCCGGGGAAGGCCAGCACGTTGTTGATCTGGTTGGGCTGGTCGGAGCGGCCGGTCGCGACCACCGCGGCGTGCTTGCGGGCCTCCCGCGGGTCGACCTCCGGATCGGGGTTGGCCAGCGCGAACACGATCGCGTTCGGCGCCATCCGGGCGATGTCGTCGCCGGTGAGCAGGTTCGGGGCGGACACGCCGATGAACACGTCGGCGCCGGCGATGGCGCCGGGCAGGTCGCCGGAGTAGTTCTCCTTGTTCGTGTGCTCGACCAGCCACTGCCAGTTCGGGCCGAGGCCGGACATGTCGCGGTGCAGCGCGCCGCGGCGGTCGTACGCGATGACGTCGCCGACGCCCTGGCGCAGCAGCAACTTCATGATCGCCGTACCGGCGGCGCCGGCGCCGGAGACCACGACCTTGACCTCGCTGAGCTTCTTGCCGACCACCCGCAGCGCGTTGGTCAGCGCGGCGAGCACGCAGATCGCGGTGCCGTGCTGGTCGTCGTGGAAGACGGGGATGTCGAGCAGCTCGCGCAGCCGGGCCTCGATCTCGAAGCAGCGCGGCGCGGCGATGTCCTCCAGGTTGATGCCGCCGTACACCGGGGCGATCGCCTTGACGATGCTGATGATCTCCTCGGTGTCCTGCGTGTCGAGGCAGACCGGCCAGGCGTCCACGCCGCCGAAGCGCTTGAACAGGGCGGCCTTGCCCTCCATCACGGGCAATGCGGCGGCCGGGCCGAGGTTGCCCAGGCCGAGCACGGCCGAGCCGTCGGTGACCACGGCGACGGTGTTGCGCTTGATGGTCAGGCGGCGGGCGTCGTCGGGGTTGTCGGCGATGGCCTGGCAGACCCGGGCCACACCCGGCGTGTACGCGCGCGACAGCTCGTCACGGGTCTTGAGGTTGACCTTGGAGGTGACCTCGATCTTGCCGCCGAGGTGGAGCAGGAAGGTGCGGTCGGAGACCTTGCGGACCTCCACGCCGTCCATCGCCTCCAGGGCCTTGACGACCTGGTCGGCGTGGGCGCTGTCGGCGGTGTCGCAGGTGACGTCGGCTACCACGCGCAGGTGGTCGGAGTCGACCACGTCGACGGCGGTGACGATGGCGCCCGCCTCGCCCACGGCCATGGTGAGCCGGCCGATCGCCGAGGAGTCGGCGATGACCGCCACACGTACGGTGATGGAGTATCCGGCGCTGGGCAGGCGGGTTGTGGGCACGATGTCGCCTTTCGTGAGATCAGTCGAGTTTCATCTTCCCACCACGTGGGCACTAGGCCCGAAGCGCCTGCTGAACCCCTCGGTAACCCCGTCGGTGCGGACCGCGTCGCGGGACCGGGAAGCAATGCAGGTGCGCTGCCGTTACTTCCGTGCCAACCTTGAAGCCGACAGATCGTCGAGTAAGACGGAGGAGCAGATTTGCCTACTTTCCCCGACATCCTGGTGGCCGAAGAGACCACCGGTGACCTCGAACTCTCCGAGCGCAACTCACTGCGCCGGGTAGCCGGGCTCTCCACCGAGCTCACCGACGTCACCGAGGTCGAGTACCGGCAGCTGCGGCTGGAGCGGGTGGTGCTGGTGGGCGTCTGGACCTCCGGCACCGTCGTGGACGCGGAGAACTCCCTCACGGAGCTCGCCGCGCTCGCGGAGACCGCCGGCTCGCAGGTGCTGGAGGGCCTGATCCAGCGGCGCAGCCAGCCTGACGCCGCGACGTTCATCGGCCGTGGCAAGGTCGACGAGCTCCGGGCGGCGGTGGAGTCGACCGGTGCCGACACCGTGATCTGCGACGGTGAGCTTTCCCCGAGCCAGCTGCGCAACCTGGAGGAGCGGATCAAGGTCAAGGTGGTCGACCGGACCGCCCTGATCCTGGACATCTTCGCCCAGCACGCCAAGAGCAAGGAGGGCAAGGCCCAGGTCGAGCTGGCTCAGCTGCAGTACCTGGTGCCCCGCCTGCGCGGTTGGGGCGAGGCGCTGTCGCGGCAGACCGGTGGTTCCGGTCGTGGCGGCGGCGCGGGCGGCGGCGTGGGTCTGCGCGGTCCCGGTGAGACGAAGCTGGAGACCGACCGCAGGCGCATCCGCACCCGGATCGCCAAGCTCAAGCGCGAGATCGGCGCGATGCGGGTCATCCGCGACACCAAGCGGGCCGGCCGGCGCGCCAACGCGGTGCCCTCGGTGGCCATCGCCGGGTACACCAACGCGGGCAAGTCCAGCCTGCTCAACCGGCTCACCGGAGCCGGGGTGCTGGTGGAGGACGCGCTGTTCGCGACCCTGGACACGGCGACCCGCCGGACCGCGGCGCGCGACGGCCGGGTGTACACCCTGTCCGACACGGTCGGCTTCGTGCGGCACCTGCCGCACCAGCTCGTGGAGGCGTTCCGCTCCACGCTGGAGGAGGTCGGCGCCGCGGACCTGGTGGTGCACGTGGTCGACGGGGCCCATCCGGACCCGGAGGAGCAGGTGCGCGCGGTGCGCGAGGTGCTGGCCGAGGTCGGCGCCGACCGGCTGCCGGAGCTGCTCGTGGTCAACAAGGCCGACGCCGCCCCGCAGGAGACGCTGCTGCGGCTCAAGCGGGAGTGGCCGGACGCGGTCTTCGTCTCCGCCCGCAGCGGGCAGGGCATCGAGGAGCTGCGCGAGGTCATCGAGTCGAAGCTGCCGGTGCCGGCGGTCGAGGTGCTCGCCTGCGTGCCGTACGACCGGGGCGACCTGGTGGCGAAGGTCCACCGCAAGGGTGAGGTGCTGGCTTCCGGACACACCGACGCCGGAACGCAGCTCCGCGTGCGTGTCGACCGCGAACTGGCCGCTGAGCTGGGAACATTTACGATTACGGAAAGTGACTGGGTGGCAAACGCATCGTGACTTATTAATCGGGTTACACAAGACCGTGCCCGGTCGTGGCAAACTGTCCGGATGCGGTTAACGGGATTCCTGGTGAAGGCAGGTGCGGCCGTCGCCACGGTCGGCCTTGGAGTCGGGCTGGTCAGCGCCCCGGTAGGTGCGGCGCCCAGCCCGGCTCCCTCAGGTGCGGCTCCGGCCAAGGCCGTGCCGGGCACGAAGGTGTGCACCATCACCGACTCCCGGCTCACCGAACTGTCGGGCATGGTCGCCGCCCCGGCCGGCGGGTTCTACATGATCAACGACGGCAGCGAGACGGACCCGAGCCGCGAGAAGATTTTCAAGGTCAGCGAAAAGTGCAAGGTCTCGGGCACCAGCTACGGCTACAAGAATGACGGGGCGCTCGACCCCGAGGACATGGCGCTCGCCCCCGATGGCAAGTCCATCTGGATCGCCGACACCGGCGACTCGGAGATCACCGAAAGCTTCACTGTCAAGCAGAAGCGGCCGAGCATCGCGCTGTGGAACTTCACCATCGCGACCGGCAAGGTGACCGGCCCGTACCGGATGAAGTACCCGGAAAAGAAGTACGACGCCGAGGCGCTGCTGATCGGCAAGGACGGCTCTCCGATCATCATCACCAAGGACTGGGACTTCGCCGCGGGGCCGAAGACGCACCTGTTCTCGCCGACCGAGTGGCCGCCCGCCGCGAACAACACGACACCGGTGCCGATGAAGGAGCTGGGCTCCCTCACGCTGCTGCGCACGGACACCAACAACCCGTTCACCAGCCTGGGCCGCCGTCAGGTGACCGGAGCCGCGCAGAACAGCGACGGCACCAAGGTCGTGCTGCGCACGTACGCCGACGCGTACGAGTGGGACATCAAGGACGGCGATATCGTCGGCGCGTTGACCAAGAACGAGCCCAAGGTCACGCACCTGCCTGACGAGCCGATGGGCGAGGCCATCACGTACTCGGCGGACGGCAGCAAGTTCCTGACGATCTCGGAGACCGAGCACACCAGGGGCCCTAACACCAAGGCGCAGAGCCCGGTGCTGCTCAGCTACACGCCGTCGGTCAAGGAGTTCACCGAGGTCGCGCCGGCCGACGGCCCGAAGAAGACCGAGAAGGCGTGGTACCTGTCCCTGTTCAGCAGCATCGACCAGCTCTACCTGGCGCTCGGCGGGGTCGGCGTGTTCGGGGTGCTGCTGGTCGTGCTCGGCGTGGTCGGCGTGCTGAAGTCGCGCAAGCGGCGCGGCCGCAAGGGCGGCGAGGACGACGACCTGGTGCCCGCGGACAACTCCGCCACCACGCTGCTCGCCCCGGTCGGGGCCGGCGTGGGCGGGGGCGGCTACCAGTCCGGCTACTACGCCGAGCCGGGTTACGACCAGGGCTACGGCAACCAGGGCGGCTACGGCGGCCAGGGTTACCCGCAGGCGGGCGGCGGCTACGACCCCGGCTACGGCCAGGGCGGCTACGGCGGTCAGGGTTACGACGGCGGCCAGGGCTACCCGCAGGCCGGCGGCGGCTACGACCCCGGCTACGGCCAGGGCGGCTACGGCGGCCAGCAGGGCCACGGCCCGCAGGGCGGCCAGTACGGCGGCGGCTACCAGCAGAACTATCAGGCCGAGCCGGCCTACTACGACGGCGGTTACCCGAACCAGCAGGGGTACGACCCGTACCAGCGCTGATCGCGTACGCGGAAGCGGCCCGTCCCCTCACGGGGGCGGGCCGCTTCGTCGCTGTCGGGAAGGATCAGACGCGGCGCATCACGAAGACGACCTTGCCGAGGATGACCGCCTGGTCGCCGGGGATCGGGTCGTAGGCCGGGTTGCGCGGCATGAGCTGCACGTGCCCGTCGCGCAGCCGGTAGACCTTGACGGTGGCCTCACCGTCGATCATCGCGGCCACGATGTCGCCGTTCTCCGCGGTGGGCTGCTGGCGCACCACGACCCAGTCGCCGTCGCAGATCGCCGCCTCGATCATGGAGTCACCCTTGACCTGCAGCGAGAAGAGGGTGCCCTGGCCGACCAGCTCGCGGGGCAGCGGCAGCACCTCCTCGATCGACTCCTCGGCCAGGATCGGGCCACCGGCCGCGATGCGGCCCAGCAGCGGCACGTAGACCGGGGTGGGCCGGGCGGCCAGCGCCGCCTCGTCGTCGGTCGGCTCGGCCGGGGTGCGCACGTCCACCGCGCGCGGGCGCGACGGGTCGCGGCGCAGGAAGCCCTTCCGCTCCAGCTCCTTGAGCTGGTAGGCGACCGAGGACGGGGACACCAGGCCCACCGCCTCGCCGATCTCGCGCACGGTGGGCGGGTAGCCGTGCTGCTCCACCCAGTCGCGGATGACCGCGAGGATGCGCTTCTGCCGGCTGCTCAGGTCCGTGTTCTGCAGATCCGCGGGGGAGGCGCTGGTCGCGGAGACCGCGCGCAGAGGCCCCGCGCCGGCGGGCGCGGCCGGCGGCCGACCGGGCCGGGACGCTCGCTCTGTGGGGGACATGTCGGACCTCCGGTGGATAGTGACAGTGGCGGCGACTCTCACCGGACACACTAATGCGACATGATGTCAGTTTCAAACATCTGTACGACTCTGTCGATGGTGTCACGCATGTTTCACGTGTGGGTGACGGTACGTGTTGTTGTCCGCGACACGCCACTCGCAAGCGCGTTTCAACTTGCCTACGAGGCCTCCGGGGCATAGTTTCAACACCACATCTTGTGGTGGCACCGAGCCGACCGCCCATAGATTGGGGTAAGAGCCCCATCTGGTGGGTCGGCCGTACCCCCGCATCCGCACCCACCCCCGGGCGGCCGCGACGCGGCGACCGCCGGCGGTGCCGTGCCCGGAAGCGGGTCGACACGCCACCCGGGTGCGACGACGACGTGGGAGGTGACAGCGATGCGATGCCCGTACTGCAGGCACCCGGACTCCCGCGTGGTGGACTCCCGGGAGGCCGAGGACGGCCAGATCATCCGCCGCCGCCGGCACTGCCCCGAATGTGGCAAGCGGTTCACCACGGTCGAGGAGTCGGTGCTGGCCGTGGTCAAGCGCAGCGGGGTGACCGAGCCGTTCAGCCGCTCGAAGATCATGAACGGGGTGCGCAAGGCCTGCCAGGGCCGCCCGGTGGACGACGACTCGATCGCACTGCTGGCGCAGCGGGTCGAGGAGGTGGTCCGGGCCCGGGGCGCGGCGGAGGTGCCCAGCCAGGAGGTCGGGCTGGCCATCCTGGGCCCGCTGCGCGACCTGGACGAAGTGGCGTACCTGCGCTTCGCCAGCGTGTACCAGGACTTCCAGTCCGCCGACGACTTCATCCGCGAGATCGAGACGCTGCGTGCCGCGGCGAAAAAAGATCCCGCGGGGACGGTTGAAAATCCCGCCGATGGGCAAGAGCCGGGCGGCGTGGACACCGAGGCGGAGCCGGCCGCGACAGCCGGTCAGCACGCGGGCTGACCGCCCGCCATCAGAACGTGCAGTTTGTTTGTTGCTGAGTAGAGAACCTTGAGGGGGCTGACGATGGGGGAGAACGCCACGGCGAGCGCCAAGCGCACGCGGGCGAACACCGGAGGTCTGAAGATCGAGCGGGTGTGGACCAAGGACGGAGTCCACCCGTACGACGAGATCACCTGGGAGCGCCGGGACGTCGTCATGACGAACTGGCGCGACGGCTCGATCAACTTCGAGCAGCGCGGGGTGGAGTTCCCCGAGTTCTGGAGCGTCAACGCGACCAACATCGTGACGACGAAGTACTTCCGGGGCGCCGTCGGCACGCCCGAGCGTGAGTGGAGCCTAAAGCAGCTGGTGGACCGGGTCGTGAAGACCTACCGCGCCGCCGGTGAGAAGTACGGCTACTTCGCCACCCCGGCCGACGCCGAGGTGTTCGAGCACGAGCTGACCTGGATGCTGGTGCACCAGGTGTTCAGCTTCAACTCCCCGGTCTGGTTCAACGTGGGCACCGCCAGCCCGCAGCAGGTCAGCGCCTGCTTCATCCTGTCCGTGGACGACTCGGTCGACTCCATCATGGACTGGTACAAGGAGGAGGGCCTGATCTTCAAGGGCGGCTCCGGCTCCGGCGTGAACCTGTCCCGCATCCGCGCCAGCCGCGAGCTGCTGTCCTCCGGCGGCACCGCCTCCGGCCCGGTCAGCTTCATGCGCGGCGCCGACGCCTCGGCCGGCACCATCAAGTCCGGCGGCGCCACCCGGCGCGCGGCGAAGATGGTCATCCTCGACGTGGACCACCCGGACATCGAGGAGTTCATCGCGACCAAGGCGCGCGAGGAGGACAAGATCCGCGCGCTGCGCGACGCGGGCTTCGACATGGACCTGGGCGGCCGCGACATCGTCAGCGTGCAGTACCAGAACGCGAACAACTCGGTGCGCGTGTCCGACCAGTTCATGGACGCCGTCGAGAACGGCAAGCCGTTCGAGCTGCTGGGCCGCCTCGACGGCCGGGTCATCGACACCGTCGACGCCAAGGACCTGTTCCGCAAGCTGGCCAAGGCCGCGTGGGAGTGCGCCGACCCGGGCATCCAGTACGACGACACCATCAACGACTGGCACACCTGCTCCGAGACCGGCCGCATCACGGCCAGCAACCCCTGCTCGGAGTACCTGCACCTGGACGACACCTCGTGCAACCTGGCCTCGCTGAACCTGATGAAGTTCCTCGGCGAGGACGGCTCGTTCGACATCGCCCGCTTCGTCAAGTCGGTCGAGTTCGTGATCACCGCGATGGACATCTCCATCTCGTTCGCGGACTTCCCGACCCAGAAGATCACCGAGAACACCCGCGCCTACCGGCAGCTCGGCATCGGGTACGCCAACCTCGGCGCGCTGCTGATGGCGTCGGGCCTGCCGTACGACTCGGACGCGGGCCGCTCGCTGTCCGGCGCGATCACCGCGCTGATGACCGGTGCCGCGTACCGGCGCTCGGCCGAGCTGGCCGGCGTCGTCGGCGCGTACGACGGCTACGCCCGCAACGCGACCCCGCACCAGCGGGTCATGCGCAAGCACGCCGCCGCCGCGGACGCCCTCAAGCCCGAGGGCGCGGTCGCGACCCTGGTGGCCAAGGAGGCGCAGAAGCAGTGGAAGACCGGCAACGCGCTCGGTGAGAAGCAGGGCTGGCGCAACTCCCAGGCCAGCGTGCTCGCGCCCACCGGCACCATCGGCTTCATGATGGACTGCGACACCACCGGCGTGGAGCCGGACCTGGCGCTGGTCAAGTTCAAGAAGCTGGTCGGCGGCGGCTCGATGCAGATCGTCAACCAGACCGTGCCGCGCGCGCTGCGCAACCTGGGCTACCAGGAGGAGCAGGTCGAGGCGATCACCGAGTTCATCGCCGAGCACGGCCACGTGGTGGACGCGCCCGGCCTCAAGCCGGAGCACTACGCGGTGTTCGACTGCGCGATGGGCGAGCGCGCCATCGCGCCCATGGGCCACGTGCTGATGATGGCCGCGGTGCAGCCGTTCATCTCCGGCGCGATCAGCAAGACCGTCAACATGCCGGAGTCGGCGACGGTCGAAGAGGTCGAGCAGATGTACTTCGACGGTTGGCGCCTCGGCCTCAAGGCCCTGGCGATCTACCGCGACAACTGCAAGGTCGGCCAGCCGCTGTCGGTCGCCAAGAAGGAGGCCCCGGCGGCCCCCGCCACCGCCGTCGCGCCGGTGTCGGCCCCGGTCGTGGAGAAGGTCATCGAGTACCGCCCGGTCCGCAAGCGGCTGCCGAAGAAGCGCCCGTCGCAGACCGTGTCGTTCACCGTCGGCGAGGCCGAGGGTTACCTGACGGCGTCGTCCTACCCGGACGACGGCCTGGGCGAGGTCTTCCTCAAGCTGGGCAAGCAGGGCTCCACGCTGGCCGGCGTCATGGACGCGTTCTCGATCGCCGTGTCGGTCGCGCTGCAGTACGGCGTGCCGCTGCAGACGTACGTCGAGAAGTTCATGAACATGAAGTTCGAGCCCGCCGGCATGACCGACGACCCGGACATCCGCCTGTCGAACTCGGTGATGGACTACATCTTCCGCCGCCTCGCGCTGGACTTCCTGCCGTACGAGCAGCGGGCCGAGCTGGGCGTCTTCACCGCCGCCGAGCGCGCCGCGCGGCTGCGGGCCGAGGAGGAGGGCGTGGACTACGTCCCGCCGGCGGCCGAGGCCACCCCGGCGACGGTCACCGCGACCGCGCCCGCGCCGCGGGTCGGCTCCTCGACCGAGGTGCTGGAGTCGATCACGGGCCGGGTCTCGGACGCGCCGCTGTGCTACACCTGCGGCACCAAGATGCGCCCCGCGGGCAGCTGCTACGTCTGCGAGGGCTGCGGCTCCACCAGCGGCTGCAGCTGACACACCGTACGTCGGAAGGGGCCGGGCGCTTGTGCCCGGCCCCTTCCTCGCTGCCGAACCCACACGCAGCCACCGCACCACGCCGCACCGCACCCGCCGGCGACCCGGAGCAGACCCTGCAGTTCGGGGAAAGTGCGCGGATGGGCGCAGCGAATGCTGCACATTCCCCGAAACTGCGCGGCGACCGCGGGGCGGCGAGGCGTGGCCGGGGGTGTGCCGGGTCAGGGGGTCCAGGTGGCGGCGTCGTGGGCGAAGTGGACGCGACGGAGGTCGAGGGCCAGGACGTCGTCGAGCCAGGGTTGGTACGGCGGGAGCGGCTCGGCGGCGCCGTCGGCGGCGGCCCGTCGGGCGAGCACGGCGCAGCCGAAGTCGGTGGCGAGGTCGTAGGCCTGCCCGGCGAGCACCGTGACGGAGCCGTCGGGGTGGGACACGACCAGGCTCTGGTGGCCGGCGGTGTGGCCGGGGGTCGGGATGACGCGCACACCGGGGGCTATCTCGGCCTCGCCGTCGAGCTCGCGCAGCTCCGCGCCGGGGAAGTCGACCAGGTGGTCGAAGGTGTAGTCCCCGGCCCGTGCGGTGGCCAGCTCGACGGACTGCGTGAAGATCGGGCGGCCGGGCAGCAGCGGGTTGCCGCCGATGTGGTCGAAGTGCAGGTGGCAGTTGACGACCAGGGCGATGTCGGCGAGGCGTACCCCCTGCTCGGCCAGGGCCTCGGGAAGCGGGCGGCGGTGCGGGCGGTAGTGGGCCTCGGTGCCGTCGTCACCGCGCCCGAGACCGGTGTCGAACAGGAGCAGCCCGTCCGCACTGTCCACCAGGTAGGCGAGCACCGCCTCGACCCGCGGGTGCGGGGTGCCGGCCTCCGCCGCGGGCCGGATGAAGTAGCCGAGGTCGAGCCGGCGTACCACGTTGCGTTCGGTCATCTCTCTCCCGGGACTGTCGGGGGCACTGCCTAGTGTGCCGCGCATGAACTCGTGGCACCACGCGCAGTCCGCCGCCCGCAAGTGGGGCGGCGAGCCGGAGGACTACCTGGCCATCGAGGAGTTCATCGACTCCTCCAAGCAGATCATCGGCGACGTGCGACACCGCGCGATGTACCACCACACCGCGGGGGTGTACCTGTGCCAGCGCGTCTTCGGTGACACGCTGCAGATCGGGCGCAAGCGCATCCCGGTGCGGTTGATCGCCGAGCGGCACATCCTGGAGGACCTGGGCTGGCTGCCCTCGCCCGCCGACTACCTCGCCGGGATGCCGATCAGGCCGTGGATGTCCGGCGCGCAGCGCAAGGAGGTGCCGCTGTCGGTGCTGTTGGGAGAGGAAGACCGATGAGCCACACCAGTTTCCTGGGCATCCCCGTCGAGGGGGACATCACGCCCGGCGACCGGGTGCCGCAGCGCCCGCTGTCGGAGCTGCAGCCCGTGCTGCGCGCGGTGCTCGACGACGATCGGATCGTCGCGTTCGGCTGGCGGCAGTACACGCCGTACTTCAACGACGGCGAGCCGTGCGTGTTCGACGTCGAGCGGTTCTGGGTGCGCACGGTCGCCGACGAGCCGGAGGCGTCCGTCGGCGACCTCGCCGTCGGGAAGTACGACGACCCTCACCCGACGCTCGGCGGCTGCCCACTGGACTGCAGCCGGCGCCCGTTCGTGGAGCAGCCCTACCAGGGCGACGACGAGGCGCGCTACGACCGGGTCCGGGCGCTGGCGGACGCCCTGGAGAGCGGCGCCTTCGACGATGTGGTGCTGGAGGCCTTCGGCGACCACGCCACGGTCACGGTCCGCCGGACCGGGATAACCGTCGAGTACTACGAGCACGACTGAGCGGTGCCCGATGCCGCCGGCGGCCGCATCGGGGCATGACTGCCGACCCCGCCTGGCCGCCGGCGTGCTGAGCGCCGGGCACGTCCGACCGTCAGATGCCCATCGCGGCGGCAATGCGCATGTGCGGGCGGGCCTCGTCGTGGCGGCTCTGCCGCTGCAGGCAGCGGCCCAGCATCAGGTGGGCGTAGTGCTCGGCGGGGTCGTGGTCCAGGATCAGCCGCAGCTGCGTCTCGGACTTCTTCAGCTGCGCCGAGTGGTAGTAGGCGCGCGCCAGCAGCAGCCGGGGCGCGACGTCGTCCGGCGCCTCCTCCACCACCGGCTCCAGGATCCTGGCAGCCGTGATGTAGTCGCCGTAGTCGAAGAACAGCCTTCCGCGCTCGTACTCCTCCAGGATTCCCACGGTCTGGTCAACCCGTTGGCCGGGCGGCGCATTCCCCGGCTAGCATCGCCGGCATGGCTTACTCGATCATCTCCCCGCCGGTCGCCTGAGGCGGACGGCGCAGCACCACTGACGTGACGGCTCGGCCGCACGTCCGGTGGCCCGTCGCGGAAGCGGAAGCGCAGGCCATCGACAAGTGGAGACGGAGAGATGGAGTCCATCGAAGGGCTCGCGCCGGTGCGCGCGGGCCGGACCGCGTCGTACGGGCGCGGCATGTTCTACGTGGCGGTCGCGGCGACCGCCTGGGGCACCGGCGGCGCGGTCGCCGCGGTCCTCTACCGCACCAGCGGCCTCGGGCCGGTCGCGGTGTCCTTCTGGCGGCTGGTGTTCGGCATCGGCATGCTGGTCGGGCTGCACCTTGCGATCGGCGAGCGGCTCGGCGCCCGGTGGCGCGACGCGCTGGTGCTGGGCGCGGGGCTGGCGGTGTACCAGACCGCGTACTACGGCTCGATCGCCTTCGCCGGGCTGGCCGTCGGCACGGTGGTGACGCTGGGCGCGTGCCCGGTGGTGATCGCGGTGGCGGCGCGGTTCGCGCTGGGCGAGGCGTTCACGGCCGGGCGGACCGGTGCGGTGGTGCTGGGGCTGGCGGGGCTGGTGCTGCTGGTGGGCGGGGGCGGGGCGGCCGGGTCCGCGCCGGTGCTCGGCGTCGCGTGCGGGCTGCTGTCGGCGGCCGGGTACGCGGTGGTGACGATCTACTCGCGGCGGGCGGGCGGCGACCTGTCCGGGGCCACGGTCGCCTCGTTCGCGGTGGCGGCGCTGTGCCTGCTGCCGATGGCCGCCGCGGAGGGGCTGCTGCCGTCGGGGAGCGGGATGGCGGGCACGGCCGGGTGGCTGCTGTATCTCGGGGCGGTGCCGACGGCGCTGGCGTACCGGCTGTTCTTCGCGGGCGTGGCGGCGGTCCCGGCGACGGTGACGGCGGTGGTGACGCTGCTGGAGCCGGTGGCGGGGGTGCTGATCGCGGTGGGGCTGCTCGGCGAGCGGCTGAGCGTGGCCGCCGCGGCCGGGTCGGCGCTGATGCTGGCCGCGGTGGCGGTCCTCGCCCGGTCGGAGTAGCCCGGTCGCGTTCCGGCTCGGGACGCGCCGCCCGGGAGGATCGCTGTCCGGTGTCAGAACCTGCGGTCTGACTCCAGGTGCTGACACAGAACGGCGATCTTCGTCCGCTGCGCGTTAAGAAGGGCACCTTCCTCTACGGATAGCGTTAAGAAGGTGCCCTTCCTTTCGGCGGGGCGGGGTTACTGGTTGACGGTGGACATGCCGGAGGGGGCGTAGCGTTCGCCGGCCACGGCGCCGGGCGGGACGGCGTCGGTGAGGCGGCGGAGCTGGTCGGGGGAGAGGTGCAGGTCGGCGGCGGCCGTGTTCTCCTCCAGGTAGGGCACGCGCTTGGTGCCGGGGATGGGCAGGACGTCGTCGCCGCGGGAGAGCAGCCAGGCCAGGGCGGCCTGGGCGGGGGTCGCGCCGACCTCGTCGGCGACCTTGCGGACCTCGTCGACCAGGGCCATGTTGTGGGCGAAGTTCTCCTGGGCGAAGCGCGGCACGGTGCGGCGGAAGTCGTCGGCGGCCAGGTCCTCCGGGGAGGTGATCTTCCCGGTGAGCCAGCCGCGGCCGACGGGGGAGTACGCCACCAGCCCGACTCCGAGCTCGCGGCAGGTCGCCAGCATCTCGTCCTCGACGAACCGGGTGAACAGGGAGTACTCCATCTGCACCGCGGTGATCGGGTGCACCGCGTGCGCGGCGCGCAGGGTCGCGGGGCTGATCTCGGACAGGCCGAGGTAGCGCACCTTGCCCTGCTTGACGAAGTCGGCCATGGCCCCGACGGTCTCCTCGATCGGCACGTCGGGGCTGCGGCGGTGCATGTAGTAGAGGTCGATCCGGTCGGTGCGCAGGCGGCGCAGCGAGTCCTCCAGAGCCTGGCGGGCCCACGCGGCCGACGAGTCGACCCAGCGCCGCACCACCTCGCCCCGGGCGTCCACCTCGCCGCGGTTGGCGAACTTGGTGGCGAGCACGTACTCGTCCCGGCGGTCGCCGAGGACGCGGCCGATCAGCTCCTCGTTGTGCCCGAAGCCGTACATGTCGGCGGTGTCGAGGTGGGTCACCCCGATGTCGAGGGCGCGCCGCAGCGTCGCGGCCGAGCCCTCGTCGTCGCGCTGCCCGTAGGCGAAGCTCATCCCCATGCAGCCCAGCCCGATGGCGCTGACCTCGGGCCCGTCGCGGCCGATTCTCCGAGTGGCGGTCATGCCCTCCATCCTCGTCCGGCCGCGCGGGGCGCGCGCGGCGGTTCGGCGGACGGGATGGCGACTCACCGGCAGCGTCCTGTCGCGGGCTAACGCTACGATGCGGCTTTCCCCTCCGACCCCGGGAGTTCTTTCATGTCCTATCCACCCCCCGCGCCCGACTACCCGCCGCCGTACCCTGGCCAGCCCGCTCCCTACACGCCGGCGCCGGCGCCGAAGAAGTCGCGCGTGGGCATGTGGGTCGCGATCGTGATCGGCGTGCTGATCGTCTGCTGCGGCGGTGGCGGCATCGGTGCGTACTTCTTCTTCAAGGACACGGCCGACAAGATCGAGGGAGAGATCGACGGCATCATCGCCTCGGCCTCCGCGCAGGCGCAGGCTGCGAAGATCACCGTCGTGGCGCCGAGCACGCTCGCCGGGCGTGCCCCGGTGACCGACCCGGAGCTCAAGTCGCTCGCGACCACCATGAAGACCGGCTTCCAGGCCGCCGTCCCGGCCGCGTCCAACGCGGTGGCGGGCTTCTACGGCGACCCGGCCAAGAAGGACCTGGTCATGATGTTCGCCGCGTCCGCGCGGATGGGCAACCCGGAGAAGGAGCTCGACGACGCCTTCACCGGCATGGCGACCTCCGGCCTGACCGCCACCGGCATCGCCAAGGTCCCCGCCGGCCCGCTGGGCGGCACCGCCAAGTGCGGCAGCGCCACGTCCGACGGCGTGCCGATGGCGATCTGCGCCTGGGCCGACAGCGGCAGCCTGGGCATGGTGGTCTGGTACTTCAAGACCGTCGACGAGGTCAAGGCCGAGCTGATCGAGGTGCGCGGCCAGATCGAGCAGAAGGGCTGACGCCCTGTATCAGCGGGGGCACGGCGCGCGCCGGGCCCCCCCGACCCGGTCTGGCCCCGATCGGTAGTTCACACATCAGAACACCCGTCACAAACAA
>NZ_JBFAOU010000152.1:0-19978 GCF_040675365.1 Catellatospora sp. NPDC049609
CCGGTGATCAACATGATGCTGTCCCGGTACCTGCTGTTCACGCTGCCCGCCTGGGTGCTGCTGGCCGCCTGCACGCTGCGGCAGCTGTCGGCCCGGGTGGCCGCGCTCACCCCGGCGGCCCGCGCCGCCGCGGCCCGCGCCGTCTCCCCGGTCGCGCCGCCGATGCGCGGCCCGGGCCGGGCCCGCCCGGCGGCTCCCGGCGCGGTGACCGCCGGCGCGATGGCTTCCGGTGCGGCGGCTCCCGGCGGGTTGGCCTCCGGCGCGGTAGCGGGGCCGGGGGCCGGGGCGCGGCGGCCGCGGGTGCTGGCCGGGGACGGCCCGGCGTGGGCGGTGTCGCTGGCCGCGCTCGCCGTGCTGGCGCTGCTGGGCGCGGCGGGCCAGGTCGAGGCGCGCACGCTGCCCGCGGGCAACCAGGCCGACCTGCGTACCGCCGCGGAGATCATGAAGCCGCGGCTGCTGCCGGGCGACGCGATCGCGTACGGCGGCGACACCTACGGCGGGCCGCGGACCTTCCGCCGCGGGATGACCTTCGAGCTGCGCGACGTGGCCGCCGGGCCGAAGGACGTCTTCGTCGCGGTGCGCGGCCAGGACCGGGGCAGCTTCGAGGCGGTGGAGTGCGCCGACCCGGCTGAGTGCGCCAAGGGCGTGACCCGGCTCTGGCTGGTCACCTCCGCCCCGGACCGCGACCTGTTCGCGCACATGCCGGTGGATCGGGCCGAGCTGCTGCGCGACGAGTTCACCACCGTCTTCGCCCAGCGCACCCAGGGGGTCGCGGTGGCCCTGCTGGTCCGCGAGCAGCCGACCACCCCGTAACCGGGTAAGGAAGGGCACCTTCTTAACGGACGTCCGTTAAGAAGGTGCCCTTCCTTTCTGCCGGGCTAAACCTGGTGGCGGGGCGGGCGGGGGTGGGCCGTACCCTGGGAGTCGTGACGGTACGTGTGCGATTCGCCCCTTCCCCGACCGGTATGTTCCACGTCGGCGGCGCCCGCTCGGCGCTGCAGAACGCGGTCTTCGCCAAGCAGCACGGCGGTGTGTTCGTGCTCCGCATCGAGGACACCGACGCGGCGCGCAACCGCCCCGAGTGGACCGAGGGCATCCTGTCCGCGCTGGAGTGGATCGGCATCGCCCGCGGCACCTACGAGGGCCCGCTGTTCCAGTCGGCGTACCACGCCGAGCACACCAAGGCCGCCCAGCAGCTGTTCGACGCGGGCCGGGCGTACTACTGCGACTGCACCCGTGACGACGTGCAGGCCCGCACCGAGAACAAGTACGGCGGCTACGACGGCTTCTGCCGCGACCGGGGCCTGGCCGCCGGCGAGGGCCGCGCGCTGCGCTTCCGCACTCCCGACGAGGGTGTCACCAAGGTCGTCGACCTGATCCGCGGCGAGCCCACCTTCGAGAACAAGCTGATCGAGGACTTCGTCATCGCGCGCGGCGACGGCTCGCCGGTGTTCCTGCTGGCCAACGTCGTCGACGACCTGACCATGGGCATCACCCACGTGATCCGGGCCGAGGAGCACCTGCCCAACACGCCCAAGCAGCAGCTGCTGTGGGAGGCGCTGGGGCACACGCCGCCGGTGTGGGCGCACGTGCCGGTGGTGGTGAACGAGAAGCGGCAGAAGCTGTCCAAGCGCCGCGACAAGGTCGCCCTGGAGATGTACCGCGACGAGGGCTACCTCGCCGCCGCCATGCGCAACTACCTGATGCTGCTCGGCTGGGCGCCCAGCGGCGACCGGGAGATCGTGCCGTGGTCGGTGATCGAGGAGGAGTTCCGGCTGGAGCAGGTCAACCCCTCCTCCGCCTTCTTCGACGAGAAGAAGCTGCGCGCGTTCAACGGCGAGTACATCCGGGCGCTGTCGGTGGCGGAGTTCACCGACGCCTGCGCGCCGTGGCTGACCGGGCCGTTCCCGACCGAGCAGGAGCGGGCCGAGCGCGGGTACGGGATCACCCCGCCGCCGTGGGACCCGGACCGCTACGACCCGGCCGTGTTCGCCCAGGTGGCCGAGCTGGTGCAGACCCGCATCGCGCTGCTGTCCGAGGTGCCGTCCTACGTGGACTTCCTCTTCGTGGACGAGCCGGTGATCGACGAGGCGTCCTGGGCCAAGGCGTCGAAAGACGCCGGCATCCTGCCGGACGTGGTGACCGCGCTGCGCGAGCTGGCCTCGTGGGACGCCGAGTCGCTGAAGAACGCCGTGATCACCGTGGGCGAGGCGCACGGCCTGAAGCTGGGCAAGGCGCAGGCCCCGGTCCGCGTCGCCGTCACCGGCCGGTCCGTGGGCCTGCCCCTGTTCGAGTCGCTGGAGGTGCTCGGTCGCGAGCGCACCCTGCAGCGGCTGGTCAGGCTTTCGCCCGCCGCTGCCTGACGAAGCTGATCAGTCCGCCGACCACCAGGCCCGCCACCGCGGCGCCGCCGATCCAGGGCACCCACGGGGTGTCCTGTTCGGTGTCCGCCGCGGGGGCGGTCGCCACGCTGGGCGCCACACTCGGCGCCGCCGAGGACGGCGCGGGCGACGGGGCGGCGCTCGGGCTCGCCGTCACGCTCTCGGCCGCCGCCACGGTGAACCTGTAGGACCCCTTGACGAGGTGGCCGTCCTGCGACACCACCTCGTACGCGACGGTGTAGGCCCCGCCCGCGGTCGCGGTGACCGGGGCGGACACCGTCTTGCCGCTGACCGTCGCGGCTCCCGCCGCGGCGGCACCGTCCGGACCGGTCACCGAGAGCCTGGTGCCCTCGGTCTTGAGCGTCGCGAGGAAGCGCAGCTTCACCTGCGCGGGCGGCACGGTGAGCGTCGCGTTCTTCGCGGGCGTGGCCTCGACCAGGGAGTTGTGCGCCCAGGCCGGGCTCGCGCCGAGCAGCACCACGCCGAGGGCCGCCACCACGGCCAGCACCAGCCCGCCTCGCCGCGCCCGCTGCCGGTCCCCTGACCGCCGCACGCTGTCCCCCACGATCGCCTCCGCTTCGTTATGCTCCACCGCGTTCCGCAGTTGGTCGACGGTACCGGCCGCATTGGTTCCCGGCCAGCGACGTGCTGTTTTCCGGACCAACCGGGCAGCGCGTGAATCGTGTCCGAAACGTGACTATCCGATCGGCAACCTCAGGGGTTCGCGGCGGGTCTTACAGGGGTACCACCAGTCACACTGGCACCAGGTGACGCATCGAAACGGGGCGGACGATGAAGCGCAGCATCCTCAAGGTCGCGGCAGGACTGTTCGCATCAGTCCTGCTGCTGCTCGGCGCGCCCGCGTTCGGTGCGCCGTCGCCGTCACCCAAGCCCAGCCCCTCGCCCGCGGTGCGGAGCATCACCATCAACGGCGACCTGCTGGCGCACTCCATCACGCTGCGCTCCGACCAGCAGACCAAGCAGTTCGCCGCGCTGATCACCGAGGTGGACTGGCTGGTGAGCCGGCCCGGGGTGGCCAAGTCCCCCGCCGCCGACAAGCTCGGCCCGAAGTTCACCGTGGTGACCGCGGTCAACGGCGTCGACAAGCAGACCTACGACCTCTACCCGCAGGCCGCGGGCGGCCCCCGGGTGTTCCGCCCGGCCGCCCAGCCGGACAAGCGCAAGGTCACCGCGGGCTGGTTCTACGGCCGGTTCAGCATGGAGAGCTCGCTGCGCCAGGCCGGCGTGCCGCTGGGCACCGCCCCGGCCGGGGAGAACGGCGGCGCGGGCGGCGGCCTGGAGGAGTCGGCCGCGACCGACCCCGACATCCAGGCCATGGTCGGCGACTGGCAGCGCTTCGTCGGGCTCAACGGCGCGGTGGTCGTGGTGATCGCGCTCGGCGTCTTCGCGATCGCGTACGTCTTCCGGCGGACCGTCTGATCCCGGCCCCGCCGCACTGAACGCGCACCCACCGCCGTCCGGCTTCCCGCCGCGACGGCGGTGCCACATACTGGCCGGATGCGACAGCTCCGCGCGCCCCTGCGCACCCTCGCCGCGCTCGCCGTGGTGGCTCTCAGCCTGACCGGCTGCATGAAGCTCGACATGGCGATGACGGTGAACGGCGACGACACCCTCGACGGCACCGTCGTCATCGCGCTGGACAAGTCGATGCTGCGCCTGGGCGGCAAGGACCCGGCGCAGGCGTTCGCCGCGGCCGAGGGCGGCCTGTCCGAGCTGCCCGAGGGTTCGCGCACCGAGGTGTACGACGACGGGAAGTACTACGGCAAGAAGATCGTCTACGACGACCTGCCGCTGGCGGACTTCAACACCGGCAAGCCGGGCGCGCCGTCGATCACGCACACCGACGGGAAGTACGTCTTCACCGCCGACCTCAGCAGCGGATCGGCCGAGCTGGGCCGCCAGGCCGAGCTGATGCGCCCGTTCCTGAGCGGCATCCAGCTCAAGCTGGCGGTCACCTTCCCCGGCGACGTGGTCGAGCACGACCCGAAGGCGGTCGTCGACGGGCGCACCGTGCGCTGGGACCTGGCCGTCGGCGAGGACAACAAGCTGCGGGCGGTCGCCGCGGACAGCTCGTTCCCCTGGCTGCTCGTCGCCGGGATCGGCGGCGTGCTGGGCCTGCTGGTGATCGTCGGCATCGTGCTGCTGGCCGTCCGGCTGACCCGCCGCCAGGACGCGGCGCAGGGCCCGGCGGACCAGGCCCTCGTGGCACCGGACGGCACCTTGGCGCATGCGGCCACGCTGGGCCACGCACCGGCTCCTTCCGCGCACCCGCCGACCCAGCCGTATCCGCCGGCGCCGGCGCCCGGAGAAGCGCCTCACCAGCCGTGACGGGGCCGCGGGCCCGGCGTTCCCGGTGCGTGGCGGCGGTGGCCGCCGCGCCGGGCGGTGCGGCGTGAGCCGGGGTCCGGCGGGCCGGCGGCTCCCTATCATGGGGCACATGACCGACGCCGAGCCGCTGGCCGCGACCCTGCGGCAGATCGAGCGGTCGGCAGGCGCACTCGCCACCGCCAGCGTGTCGCGCATGGACGAGACGCTGCCGTGGTTCCGGGAGCTGCCGGCCGACCAGCGCTCGTGGGTCATGCTGGTGGCCCAGGCGGGCGTGCAGTCGCTGGTGCAGTGGCTGCGCCAGGGGGCCGGCAAGGGCGGCAGCCCGCAGGCCGTCTCCGACGAGGTGTTCGACGTCGCGCCGCGGGCGCTGGCCCGCAGCATCAATCTGCAGCAGACGGTCGCCCTGATCAAGGTGACCATCGACGTGGTCGAGGAGCAGGTGCCCCACCTGGCCGCCAAGGGCGAGGAGCAGCAGCTGCGCGAGGCGGTGCTGCGCTACTCCCGCGAGGTCGCCTTCGCCGCCGCCCGGGTGTACGCCCGCGCGGCCGAGTCCCGCGGCGCGTGGGACGCCCGGCTGCAGGCGCTGCTGGTGGACGCGCTGCTGCGCGGCGACTCCGCGGACGTGCTGGCCAGCCGGGCCGCCGCACTCGGCTGGACCGACGCGCCGCCGGTCGCGGTGGTGGTCGGCCGCTCCCCCGGCGGCGAGGCCGCCGTGGTGCTGCACGGCGTGCACCGGGCCGCCCGGCGCGCCGACGTCGAGGTGCTGGGCGGGGTGCACGGGGACCGGCTGGTGGTGGTCATGGGCGGGGCCGTGGATCCGGTGTCCACGGCGGAGCGGCTGCTGCCCGCGTTCGGCGCCGGGCCGGTCGTGGTGGGCCCGGCGGTGCCGTCGCTGGAGGCGGCCACCGAGTCGGCCCGCTCGGCGATGGCCGGCTACCGTGCCGCGCCCGCCTGGCCCGCCGCGCCGCGGCCGGTGGCCGCCGACGACCTGCTGCCCGAGCGGGCGCTGGCCGGGGACGGGGAGGCCCGGCGCATCCTGCGGCACTCGGCGTACGGCGCGCTCGCCCGCACCAGCGGGGAGCTGCTGGAGACGCTGGACGCGTTCCTCAACCACGGCGGCGCGCTGGAGGCGACGGCCCGCGCCTTGTTCGTTCATCCGAACACGGTGCGTTACCGTTTGCGCCGAGTGGCCGAGGTCACAGGCTTCGGCCCACTGACTCCGCGTGACGCGTTCACCCTCAAGATCGCCCTCGCCCTGGGCCGCCTTGAGCCCGGTACGCAGGGCGAACAGCTGACCAAGCCAGCATGAAAAGGACAAAATTCCGGCGGCGTCCGCCGATCTTTGTGGGGTACCCACAACTTCGGTAGGAGGATTTAGTCAACCCCGGCAACGGCGCGCAGGTCGATGATCCCTCAGGGTTGAATACGTGCTCGCCGTACTCTCCCCGGGCCAGGGTGCCCAGAAACCCGGTTTCCTCACGCCGTGGCTCGACCTCGACGGCGCTGCCGCACGTCTGCGCGCGTGGTCCGAGCTCGCCGGCGTCGACCTGGTGCAGCTGGGCACCGAGGCCGGCGCCGAGGAGATCAAGGACACCGCCAAGACCCAGCCGCTGCTGATCGCCGCCGCGCTGCTCGCCGCCGACCACCTGCCGCTGCAGGACGTGTCGGTCGTCGCCGGGCACAGCGTCGGCGAGCTCGGCGCCGCCGCGCTGGCCGGGGTGCTCACCCCCGAGTCGGCGATCACGCTGGCCGGCGTACGCGGCCGCGAGATGGCCGCGGCCTGCGCCCTGGAGCCCACCGGCATGGCCGCGGTGCTCGGCGGCGACGAGGCCGAGCTGCTCGCCGCGCTGGACGCCCACGGCCTCTACCCCGCCAACCGCAACGGCGCGGGCCAGATCGTCGCCGCCGGCTCGCTGGAGGGCCTCGACAAGTTCGCCGCCGCCCCGCCGGCCCGCACGCGCGTGATCAGGCTGCAGGTGGCCGGCGCGTTCCACACGCCGTACATGGCTCCGGCCGAGGCCGCGCTGGCGTCGTTCGCCGCCGGGCTCACCCCGGCCGACGCGCATCGCCCGCAGCTGTCCAACGCCGACGGGGCCGCCGTCACCGACGGCGCGGAGCTGCTGGGCCGCCTGGTCCGCCAGGTCACCGCCCCGGTGCGCTGGGACCTGTGCATGCGCGCCCTCGCCGACCTCGGTGTCACCGCCGTCATCGAGCTCCCGCCGGCCGGCACCCTGGCCGGACTGGTCAAGCGTGAACTGAAGACCGGCACCCCGGAGATCGTCACGCTGAACACGCCCGACGACCTGGCCGCCGCGAAGGACCTCATCGCGCGCCACGCGTCGGCCACGTCGTCCGGATCGGAGAGCACCTCATGACCACCAGCGGTAGCAAGATCCTCGCGTTCGGGCACTACCAGCCGTCGCGCGTCGTCACCAACGACGACCTGGCGCAGATGGTCGACACCAACGACGAGTGGATCCAGTCCCGCGTCGGCATCAAGGAGCGGCGCATCGCCGACAGCGAGACCGTCGCCGACATGGCCGGGTTCGCCGCCGAGAAGGCGCTGGCCACCTCCGGCCTGACCGCCGCCGACATCGACCTCGTCATCGTGGCGACCTGCTCCTCGATCGACCGCAGCCCGAACGTGGCCTGCCGGGTGGCCGAGAAGCTGGGCATCGCCGGGGCGGCCGCGTTCGACCTGAACACCGCGTGCTCGGGCTTCTCGTACGCGCTGGCCAACGCCGACCACGCGATCCGCGCGGGCGCCGCCCGCCACGCCATCGTGATCGGCGCGGAGAAGCTGTCGCAGATCACCGACTGGTCCGACCGCAGCACCGCGGTGATCTTCGCCGACGGTGCGGGCGCCGCGGTGCTGTCCGCCACCGCCGAGGGCGAGCAGCCCGGGGTCGGGCCGGTGGTGTGGGGCTCCGAGCCCAGCGACGCGATCGCGATCGAGGGCTGGCAGCCGTACATCACCCAGGAGGGCCAGAAGGTCTTCCGCTGGGCCACCGGCACCGCCCCCCAGGTCGCGCTCGCGGCCTGCGAGAAGGCCGGCGTCGCCCCGGGCGACCTCGGCGGCTTCGTGCCGCACCAGGCCAACCTGCGCATCATCGAGCCGCTGGCCCGCAAGATCGGCGTCGACCCGTCGGTGCTGTCCCGCGACATCGTCGAGTCCGGCAACACCTCGGCGGCCAGCATCCCGCTGGCGCTCTCCAAGATGATCGAGCGCGGCGAGGTGAAGTCCGGCTCGCCGGTGCTCCTCGTCGGCTTCGGCGGCGGTCTGACCTACGCGGGTCAGGTCGTCCGCTGCCCCTGAGCCCCACCCCTGCTCTGCACCACCGTTCAGTAACACCAACCGAAGGGAAACCGAGTTCCATGGCTACTCGCGAAGAGGTCGTCACCGGCCTGGCCGAGATCCTCGAAGAGGTCGCCGGCGTGAACCCCGACGACGTCTCCGAGGAGAAGTCGTTCACCGAGGACCTCGACGTCGACTCGCTCTCCATGGTCGAGGTCGTCGTGGCCGCCGAGGAGAAGTTCGGCGCGAAGATCCCGGACGACGAGGTCCAGAACCTGAAGACCGTCGGCGACGCCGTCTCCTTCATCGTCGCCAACTCCTGAAGTTGCGAGATTTGACGTGACCAAGCCTGACGTTGTCGTCACCGGTCTCGGCGCCACCACCCCGCTGGGCGGGGATGTCGCCTCGACCTGGGACGCGATGCTGGCCGGCCGCTCCGGGGTCAGCAAGCTGACCCAGGAGTGGGCCGAACAGCTGACGGTAAAGATCGCCGCCCAGCTGGCGGTGGAGCCGAGCGAGGTCCTCGACCGCGTCCGGCTGCGCCGGCTGGACCGCTCCGAGGCCGTGGCGCTCATCGCCGCCGCCGAGGCGTGGGCCGACGCGGGCCTGGCCGACACCGGCCTGGACCGCGAGCGGCTCGGCGTCGTCGTCGGCTCCGGCATCGGCGGCGCGCAGACCCTGCTGGCCCAGGACGACATCCTGGAGGCGTCCGGCGCGCGGCGGGTCAGCCCGCACACCGTGCCGATGCTGATGCCGAACGGGCCGGCCGCCTTCGTCGGCCTGGAGTACGGAGCTCAGGCCGGCGTGCACGCCCCGACCAGTGCCTGCGCCACCGGCGCGGAGGGCCTGGCCTGGGGGCTCGACATGATCCGTTCGGGTCGTGCCGACGTCGTGATCGCCGGTGGCACCGAGGCCGTCATCCACCCGCTGCCGATCGCCGGCTTCGCCTCGATGCGCGCCATGTCGGTGCGCAACGACGAGCCGGAGAAGGCGTCCCGCCCGTGGGACAAGGCCCGCGACGGCTTCGTCCTCGGCGAGGGCGCCGGCATCGTCATCCTGGAGCGGGCCGACCACGCCGCCGCGCGCGGCGCGCGGGTCTACGCGCGCCTGGCCGGTGCGGGGATGACCTCGGACGGGTACGACATCGTGCAGCCGCACCCCGACGGCACGGGCGCCGCCCGGGCCATCGCGAAGGCGCTGCAGGACGCGGACGTGGCCAAGGCCGACGTCGTCCACGTCAACGCCCACGCGACGTCGACCCCGGTCGGCGACATCGCGGAGATCGCGGCGCTGCGGGCGGCGCTGGGTGACCACCCGGTGCTGACCGCGACCAAGTCGATGACCGGGCACCTGCTCGGCGCGGCCGGCGCGCTGGAGTCGATCGCGACGATCCTGGCGATCCGCGACTCGGTCGTGCCGCCGACGATCAACCTCGACGACCCCGACGACGCCCTGACCCTGGACGTGGCCGCGCACAAGGCCCGTCCGCTGCAGATCGCGGCCGCGCTGAACAACTCGTTCGGCTTCGGCGGTCACAACGTCGCGCTGCTGTTCACGAGGGCCTAGCCCGGCTGAGCGACACGCTGCACACCCGGCGCAGCCCGGTGACGCCCAGGCGCCGACACGGTGCCTGGGCGTCGCTGTACCGACCCCCTGCCGCAAGGAGACCCGCATGGCCACCACCGGCCTGACCGCCGACGGGGACCTGGACCACCGGGACCCGCTGGTGCGGCTGCGCGCCCTGTTCGACCGGGACACCATGAGCGTCCTGGCCGGCGGCGACGGCTCGGGGGTGCTCGGCGCGCGCGGCCAGATCGACGGCGTCCCGGCCGTCGCCTTCGCCACCGACGCCACCCGGATGGGCGGGGCGATGGGCGCCGACGGCTGCCGGCACATCGTGGACGTGATCGACACCGCGGTCCGCGAGCGGATCCCGGTGGTGGGCCTGTGGCACTCCGGCGGCGCCCGGCTGGCCGAGGGCGTCGTCGCGCTCGACGGCGTGGGGCAGGTCTTCGCGGCGATGGTGCGCGCCTCCGGCCGCGTCCCGCAGCTGTCCGTGGTGCTCGGCCCGGCGGCGGGCGGCGCGGCGTACGGGACGGCGCTGACCGACATCGTGATCATGAGCAGCGCGGGCCGGATCTTCGTGACCGGTCCGGAGGTCGTCCGCTCCGTCACCGGCGAGCAGGTCGACATGGAGCGCCTGGGCGGCCCCGAGCCGCACGGGCGGCGCTCCGGCGTGGTCCACCTGACCTGCCCGGACGACGGCTCCGCGATCGCCGAGGCGCGCCGGCTGGCCCGGCTGCTCGGCAGGCAGGGCCGGCTGAGCCCGGCCGACGTGGCCGAGGACCGCGACCTGTCGGCGTCCCTGCCCGCCGAGCCGTCCCGCGCGTACGACGTCAGGCCGGTCGTCACCGCCCTGCTGGACGAGTCGGGCGTGGAGCTGCACGCCCGGTGGGCGCCGAACGTGGTGACCGTGCTGGGCCGCTTCGCGGGCCGCACCGTCGGCGTCGTCGCCAACAACCCGCTGCGCCTGGGCGGCTGCCTCGACGCGACCGCCGCCGAGAAGGCGGCCCGCTTCGTGCGGATGTGCGACTCGCTCGGCGTGCCGCTGGTCGTGCTGGTGGACGTGCCCGGCTACCTGCCCGGCCTGGGCCAGGAGTGGGACGGCGTGGTGCGCCGCGGCGCCAAGCTGCTGCACGCGTTCGCCGAGGCCGTCGTGCCGCGGGTGACCCTGGTGACCCGCAAGGCGTACGGCGGCGCGTACATCGCCATGAACTCGCGCGCGCTCGGCGCCAGCGCGGTCTTCGCCTGGCCGAACGCCGAGGTCGCCGTGATGGGCGCCGGCGCGGCCGTGAACATCCTGCACCGCAGGAAGCTGGCCGCCGCCACCGCCGAGCAGCGCGAAGACCTGCGCGCCCAGCTGGTCGAGGACCAGACCCGCGCGGCCGGCGGCGTCAACCGCGCGCTGGAGATCGGCGTCGTCGACGACGTCATCAAGCCCGCCGAGACCCGCAAGCGCATCGCCGAGGCCCTGGCCGCCGCCCCCGCCGCCCGCGGCGCCCACGGCAACATCCCCCTCTGAGGGCGCCTTCACCTCGAAAGGCCGCAACGGGCGAGGTCAGCGGTCGCCGGACGCGGCGCGGCGCTCGGCCTCATAGCGCTGGTTGAGTTCGAGCGCCTCCTGGAGCTGGTCCTCCAGGATGATGATGCGGCAGGCGGCCTCCACGGGCGTGCCCTGGTCCGTGATCTCCCGGACCCGGGCGGCCAGCCGCAGCTGGTAGCGCGAGTAGCGGCGGTGACCGCCGTCGGAGCGCGCCGGGACGAACAGGTCGCCCTCCAGCGAGCGCAGGAAGGCCTGCGTCACGCCGAGCATGTCGGCCGCCCGGCCCATCGTGTACGCGGGATAGTCGTCGTCGTCGAACTTGTCGGCCGAACCCTTTTGCCCAGAGGTCATAGGCACCTTTCCTAGAAACGCAGGTAAGGATCCCGGCGCCTTGGGGGCGCCGGGATCCTTGGGAGATCGAGTTACATACCATCGCCGGTCACTTGCACCGGCTCATCGTGTTCCCGACGCCGGCTCTGGCGAGCGTGCGGGGATCGCGTGGATACGACCGGGGACCACCTTCCGTTCGGGGTCTGCGGCCCGCGGCGGCGACGCCGCGCGGGGATCCGATGGCACTACTCCTCTCGTCTTCACCTGTACCACTTGATCAACTGCTGGTCGTGCGGCCTTGCACGTGCATCCTGCGACCGGGTCGACCCGGCCCTTCGCCCGTCTCGCGGCCCCGAAGCCCCTTTCACCCACATGGCCTCGCGACTGGATCCGACGGGCGGTCCCGCTTCCTACGTCATGCGCCAGTTCAGCTGCCGCATTCGATAGATCTTCGTTCGCAACACCTGGAACATTACACAAGCCCCATGCGCATGTCTACAACCGCCGCTGAAGATTTTTGAAAGCCGCGCGTCGGCACTTTCGCGTCACCGGCGATCGTCCCCGCCGTACTAGGCTGGCCCGGTGGGACACGGGCAGCACACGGATCCGGCCTGCGCGACGGCGCACGGCGACCTTCCCGCGCACCACGGAGTGCGCACCCTCGTCGCGGTGTTCGCCTCGCCGGTCGCCGCGCACCTGCTGCACTTCGGCCACGACCTGGGCTACCGCACGGTGCTGGTCGAGCCGGACCTGAGCCGGGTCGACGCCGCGTCCCACCCCGACCACCTGCACCTGGCCAGCTCCGTCGACCCGTCCTTCGCCGACGCCGACGCCGACGTGGTGGTCACCGACCACGACCGTCCCGAGCTGGGCGCGCTGCTGGACGCCGCGCTGCAGACCCGGGCCCGCTGGATCGGCGTCATGGGCAGCCCGCGGCACACCGCCCCGCACGTGGCCGCGCTGCGCGAGCGGGGCGTGGACGAGCAGGCCGTGGCCCGGGTGCACCGGCCGATCGGGCTGAACATCGGGTCGCGTACGCCCGCCGAGATCGCCGTCGCGACCCTGGCCGGCCTCATCGCCGACCGCAACGACCGCCCCGGCGGCTTCACCTTCTGACCCGCCGCCTAGATCGTCCGACTTGCCAGGCAACCGGGCGTATCTTGACGCCCCATTCGCCCATCTGCCTGGCAAGTCGGACGATCATGCGCGGGCGCGCGACGGTCAGGAGCAGGCGGTGCGGGGCAGGCCCTTGACCTCCACCGGGGCGCGGCCGGTCGGCTGGGCCTTGCCGGCCAGCACCGCGGCCAGCGCGTCCATGGACAGGTCGCTGGAGGAGTACGTCGCGACGAGCACCTTCGACGCCGACTGGCCGAGCAGGTACGGCACGTCCATGTGGACCGTGACCGCCGCGCCGGGGCTCAGGTCCTCGGCGGTGTCGCCGTACCCGACCAGGTGCACCACGCTGCCGCCGGTCTCCACCACCGACACGCCGGCCTGCTTCAGCGCTGCCGCCAGGCGGGTGCGGGCCTTGTCCCGGCCCGTCGCCGCGGTCACCCGCACCGGGCCGGTGACCAGCGCCTTGCCGCACGTGCCGCGCAGCAGCGTGATCGCCGCGGCGGCGACCGGGGACACCTGCTGGGCGTGGGTGCCCACGGTGGACAGCGCCGGTGCGGCGGCCTCGCCCAGGCTCAGCTTCAGCTTCAGCACCCGGCTCGCCGCCTCGACCAGGCGCGCCCGGGTCAGCTTGCCCGCCTTCAGCCCGTCGACGATGCCCTGGTGCGCCTTGGCCACGTTCGGCGGCATGAGGATCAGGTCGTTGCCGGCCACCAGCGCGGCGACCGCGGCCTCACCCGGCGGCTGCTTCATAGCCGGGGCCATGTTCATGCCGTCGGTCACCACGACGCCCTGGAAGCCCAGCTCGTGACGCAGCAGGTCGGTCAGCACCTTCTTCGAGAACGTCGCCGCGACACCCGGGTCGACGGACTGCACGTCCAGGTGCCCGGACATGATGGCGGGCGCGCCCGCCGCGATGCCGGCCTTGAAGGTGGCCAGGTCGTCGCTGTCGAGCAGCTGCCGCGACTGGGCGAGCACCGGCAGCTCCGAGTGGCTGTCCGCCGTGGTGTGCCCGTGCCCGGGGAAGTGCTTGAGGGTCGCGGCCACGCCGCCCGCCCGCATGCCCTTGAGCGCGGCGACGACCTGCTCGCCGGCGGCCCGCGGGTCCGACCCGTACGACCGGGAGCCGATGACGTTGCTGCCCGCGGGGCCGAGCACGTCGGCGACCGGGGCGAAGTTCATGTTCACGCCGACGGCGGCCAGCTCGGTGCCGGCCGCCCGCCACGCGGCCTCGGTGAGCCGGGGGTTGCCCGCCGCGCCGAACGCCATCGCGCTGGGCAGCACCGTCACGCCCGTGGTGAGCCGGGACACGACGCCGAACTCCTGGTCCATGCCGATCAGCAGGGGCACGTCGGCGGGCAGCCGGGCCGCGGCGTTCTGCAGGCCGGTGGTCAGCGCCCGCACCTGCTCGGGGCTCTCCACGTTGTTGACCGGCTGGTTGGCGGCGGTCGGGTCGTTGCCGCCGAAGCCGACCAGGATCATGCCGCCGAGGCGGTACTTCTCCACCATCTGCGCGGGGGTGTCCACCCCGGCCAGGGCCTGGTTCGCCGCCTTGGTGCCCGCCGAGACGTCGGTGGCCGAGCGCCCGTACGCGAACGGCATCAGCACCTGGCCGGCCAGGTCCGCGTCGGACATCTTCTTGACGATCCCCGCGACCTTGGCGGACGGATCGGCCGGATCCTGCATCGGCAGCGTGCCCCCGTGCTCAGGTGCGGTGCCGCACCCGGCCGTCGCGACCGCCACTGCGCACAGGCCCGACACGATCGGGCCGAGCCCGCGGAACCACTTCTGCGTTGACGAGGTCACGCGGGACATCCCACCAGCCGGACGGGTCGGGGTCAACCGTTACACGCATCCCGCATCGTCCTTACGGCCTACCCCGCCCTCGTCAGCAGGGTCACCGGAGCGCCCTCGGCGGCATAGCGGTACGGCTCCAGCTCGGCGTCCCAGGGGGTGCCCATGGCCATGTCGAGCGCGTGCGCCAGCGCCTCCGGGCTGCGGCTGGACGTGATGAGGCTGCGCAGCCGGTCCTCGCCGAGCTGGATGTCGCCGGCCGCGCCCATCGCCGCCCGGAACAGGCCCCGGCCGGGCACGTGCATGAACCGCTCGCCGTCCACGCCGGCGCTCGGCTCCTCGGTGATCTCGAACCGCAGCATCGGCCACTGGCGCAGCTCGGCGGCGATCTCGGCGGCGGTGCCCGGCCGGCCCGACCAGCCGCACTCGGCGCGGCGCGCGCTGGGCTCGACGGGCTGCACCGACCAGTGCAGGTTGACCGCGCCGCTTTTCAGGGCGCGCGAAATCGCCCACTCGACGTGAGGACACACGGCGAGCGGGCTCGAGTGGACGTGTACGACGCCACGCGTGGGCACGGTGACCTCCCGAGACGGACAGGCTCGTCTTCCCCTACGGCCTGACGACTCCGGCGATCTCCCCCATGATGACTGGTGGGACGGATGTGGCGCCAGAGAATCGCGAAACTCGCCGGATGAATTGTCCGACCGGCCCGCGGCGACGGGTCCGTCACACCTACCGGCCACGCCGGTCAGGGATCCCGTGGCCGTCGTGTAGAGTTCTGGGGTCAACCAGACTTCAAGGAGTACGTCGTGGCGAGCAACACCTCCAAGACCGCGCGCGCGTCTGTCCGGGCCGGTGAGGCCAAGGGTGGCGCGCTCAGCGTGCTCGGTGAGTTCAAGTACATCATTCCGCTGAACAACGGCAAGCACGCCTACGTGCGGAACCTCACCAACGGCAAGACCGTGCACCTGAGCACGTCCTCGGACGCTTTCGTCGAGGAGATCCGCGTGCTCGCGGGCGCGGGTCACGCCACCAAGATCCGTGCCGAGCTCGTCGCGCTGAACACCGCGCACCCGGGCCACGGCTGGGACGCCACCGAGAAGCGCCTGGCCGAGGCCGGCATCTTCGAGGGCTGAGCTCCTCCTAGCACGTCCGAAAGCCCGCCGACCCACGTCGGCGGGCTTTCCGTCGTCCCACGACCGTGCCGCGACTTCGAAGACTCGCGGCCTCAGCACGCGCCTGAGCCGCAACGTCGGACGCCTCACGGCGGCGGACCACGCCTGGGCCGCGACTCGCCACGAGTCGCGACCTCGGATGCGCTGGGCGCCATGACGACGACTCGCGGCCTCAGACGCATCTGAGGCCGCGAGTCGTTCATGGTCGTCGTTGTCGAGCGAGCGTTGCGGGCGGGCGGCAGCCGGGACGGCACGGGGTGCCGCAGGCGAGCGGCCGGGCGTCGTGCGGGATCGCGCCGGGTGTCGTCAGAGGAGGTCGACGACTCCGGTGTCGAGGTCGTAGACGGCGCCGACGATCTGGACCCGCCCGCCGGCGGCCGCCTGGGCGAGCCGGTCGGCCAGGCGCAGCTGCCCGGCGGTGCGGGCCACGTGCCGGCGCAGCGCCTTGGCGTTCACCTGCGGGTCGTTCACGCCGACCTCGGTCACCGCGGGCGCGATCTGGTCCACGAGGTAGCCCAGGAACCCGTCCGGGCGGCTGCCGGTGCGCAGCGCGTCGACCGTCGCGGCGACGGCGCCGCAACGCTCGTGGCCGAGCACCATGACCAGCGAGGCGTGCAGCTCCGACACCGCGAACTCCACCGACCCGACCACCGAGCGGTCGAGCACGTGGGCACCGGAGCGCACCACGCAGATGGAGCCGAAGTTCTGGTCGAACACCGCCTCCAGGGGCACCCGGGAGTCGATGCAGCCCACGACGACGGCGTAAGGCTCCTGCCCGTTGGAACGGGCGGCCGCCTCGGCCACGTGGTGTCCGTAGCGGGGGCGTCCCGCGACGAAGCGGCGGTTGCCCGCCATGAGATCGGCCAGCGCCTCTGCGGGCCCCCGGCGTGCGCCGGACATGTCCATACTCTGATCCGGCGGCGCGGTCTTCGACTGCGTCATGAGATCAGGGTGGCTGGTCCAGGGCCGTCACGGGAAGGTTACTCAGAAGTAGTGCGACCCTTCTCACGATGGCACGGCGGCCGACGCCGCGATCCGACACCGCGAGCCGCCCCCGTAGGGGCTCGCGCCTGATGCGACGGCCCGGTGGGTCGGGTATCTTTCGAGCGTCCCGGTCGAACCCGCCCGCGGGCGTTCGTGCTCGTGGGAGAAGGTGAACGATGGAGTTCGTCGGCCAGTGGCTGGAGACCCTCCCGGCTGTCGTCGTCTACCTGCTCGTCGGCCTGGTCATCGGCACCGAGAGCATGGGCATCCCGCTGCCGGGCGAGATCGTGCTGGTGAGCTCGTCGCTGCTGGCGGCGACCACGCAGCACATCTCCCCGTGGGGCGTCGCCATCGCCGCCGCGACCGGCGCGATCATCGGCGACTCCATCGGGTACGCGATCGGCAAGCGCGGCGGCCGTCCCCTGCTGGACCGGCTGGGCCGCCGCTTCCCGAAGCACCTGGGCCCGGAGCAGATCGTGCGCGCCGAGACCATGTTCGGCCGCTGGGGCGTGTGGGCGGTGTTCTTCGGCCGGTTCATCGCGCTGCTGCGCATCCTGGCCGGCCCGATGGCCGGTGCGCTGAAGGTGCCGTACCGCAAATTCCTGCTGGCCAACGCGGGCGGCGGCATAGTCTGGGCGTTCGGCACCACGTTCGCGATCTACGCGCTGGGCGAGGTCGCCGAGCACTGGCTCAAGCGGTTCTCGTGGGCGGCGCTGATCCTGGCCGTGGTCGCGGGGCTGGGCACCACCTGGTGGTTCAAGCAGCGGGCGAAGAAGGCGCTGGCCACGGCCGCCGCCGAGGAGCCGGAGCAGGAGCCGGCCGACGAGGCCGGGACCGGGCCGCAGCGGCCGGTCAAGGAGCGGGTCGGCTGACCTCCAGCCTATCCGGTCGTTCCCGGCGCCACATCGGCCCGGTGATCGATCTTCCGGTCGGGGGCAGCCCGTACCCTGGCGAGGCACCATCGCCGCAAGGCCCGGCCCGGGAGACGCATGTCTGACAACACCCTGCACGACGAGATCGCCATCGAGCAGCAGCACGTGGACCGCGTGTACGCGCGGCTCGCGCGGCTGCGCGCCGACGCCGCGAAGGCGGAGGCCGACGGCTATCAACTCGCCCGGGTGGGCACGTTCGGGTCCCTGGTCGAGCGCGACGCCATGGTGTTCCACGCGGCGCGGCGCCGGCACGCGTTCGACGCCGAGCACGAGGGCCTGGTGTTCGGCCGGCTCGACATGCACCCCGACCACTCCGGCGCCGACGAGACCGACACCGACCCGGAGGCCGCGGCGTGGGCCGAGCGGCCGCGCTACATCGGCCGGCTGGGCGTGCGCACCGACGAGGCGCTGCCGCTGCTCATCGACTGGCGGGCACCCGCCGCGGCGGCGTTCTACCGGGCCACCGCCGCGCAGCCGCTGGGCGTGATCCGGCGCCGCATGATCTCCTCGTTCGGCGAGAAGGTGACGGGGCTGGAGGACGACCTGCTCGACCCGTCCGCCGCACCCGAGGGCATGCGGGTGGTCGGCGACGGCGCGCTGCTCGCGGCGCTGAGCCGGGCCAAGGGCACCGGCATGCGCGACATCGTGGCCACCATCCAGCACGAGCAGGACCTCGCCATCCGCTCCCCCGCGTCCGGGGTGACCATGGTCGAGGGCGGTCCGGGCACCGGCAAGACCGCGGTGGCGCTGCACCGCGCGGCGTACCTGCTGTATGCCGACCGGGCCCGGTTCGCGGGCGGCGGTGTGCTCATCGTCGGGCCGTCGCCGGTGTTCGTCGAGTACATCGAGACGGTGCTGCCCGCCCTCGGCGAGGAGTCGGCCACGCTGCGCTCGGTCGGGCAGCTCGTGCCGGGGTTCGACGCGACCCGCGAGGAGACCGCCGCCGTACGCGCCGTGAAGGGCTCGCTGCGGATGCGGCGGGTGCTGCGCCGCGCCGCCGAGGCCGCGCCGCCCGGCAACCCCGACGGCCTGCGCCTGCGCTACCGCGGCGAGTGGCTGGAGCTGTCGCGCCACGAGGGCGAGGAGATCCGGCGCCGGATCGGGCGCGGCAACCCGCGCAACGCGATCCGCGCCAAGGCGTTCGGCGCGGTGCTGGACCTGCTCTGGGAGCGGATGAAGGCCCGGCAGCCGCAGCTGGAGCAGGCCCGCTTCGACGAGGAGCTGTCCGAGCACGAGGGCTTCCGCGACTTCCTGAAGGCCTGGTGGCCGATCGTGCGGCCGGTGCAGGTGCTGGGCTGGCTCGCCGACCCGCAGCGGCTGCGCCGGGCCGCCGAGGGCACGCTGTCGCACGAGGAGCAGCGGCTGCTCGTGCGCGCCCTGGCGCCGCTGCGCGAGCACGGCCCCAGCATCGACGACGTGCCGCTGCTGGACGAGCTGCAGGAGCTGCTCGGCTCCCAGCCCCGGCCGAAGAAGCGGCGGCGTGAGGCGTACACGGTGGGCGGGATCCGCGAGGTGGCCACGGCGTACGAGCGCTCCCGCGCGGCGCAGGCGGCCACGCCCCGCGAGCTGGACTACCGCGACTACGCGCACGTGGTCGTGGACGAGGCCCAGGACGTCACGCCGATGCAGTGGCGCATGATCGGCCGGCGGGGTCACGCGGCGAGCTGGACCGTGGTCGGCGACCCGGCCCAGTCGGCGTGGATCGGCGGCGCGGGCGAGATCGTCCGGGCCCGGGACGAGGCACTGGGCGGCCGCAAGCGGCACCCGCACCAGCTCACCACGAACTACCGCAACTCGACGGAGATCTTCGAGGTGGCGGCCGAGGTGATCCGGAAGGTGTCGCCCGACCTGCCGCTGCCGAAGGCGGTACGCACCACCGGCATCGCGCCCGTGCACCGCCTGGTGCCCCGCGAGGACCTCGACGGGGCGGTACGCGACGCCGTGGCCGCGCTCCTCGCCGAGGTCGAGGGCACCGTCGGCGTGATCACCCCCGACGCCCGCGTGCGCGACCGGGTCCGCGCCCGGCTGTCCGAGTGGGACACCGAACGCCTGCGCGTGGTCACCGCGCTGGCCGCCAAGGGCATGGAGTACGACGCCGTCGTCCTGGTCGAGCCCGGCGCCGTCGACGCGGGCACCGACGCCGGCAAGCGCACACTCTACGTCGCCCTCTCCCGCGCCACCCAGCGCCTCACCACCATCGCCACCCGCCCCTGGCAGTGAAAGGAAGGGCACCTTCTTAACGCTATGCGTAGAGGAAGGTGCCCTTCTTAACCGCCTCGTGCGGCAGGTGTCAGCCGCGGTGCCCGCTCGCTCGGTCATGATCGCTGGTTCGTGTCAGAAAGCAGGGTCGGACCGCACTTTCTGACACGAACCAACGATCATGACGACCCACCCGCCCGCCAAGGCGAACCTGGGCCCCGGGACAGCGGCGCGCGGTCGGTGGACGTTGAGAAGGGCACCTTCTACCACGCATAGCGTTAAGAAGGTGCCCTTCCTTAGCGGGTCAGCGCCAGGTGTCGGGG